>JAISRZ010000050.1 GCA_031273455.1 Deltaproteobacteria bacterium
ATCAGTGACGGTTTCGGTAAGGTCTTTTAATTGGCCTTCAACTTTCCCCAGCCGTAAGGCCAATCCCTCGCCGCCATTTGTTGTGGCGGCAATTGATTCGGGGGAATCTTGAGGAATTAAATTTGGCTCCGACATGAGATAGGTCTCCTTTGAGAATATTATTATACAGCGAAACAGGCCCAAATTACAAGAGGCCAAGGGCCACGGAGGTGGGAGAAAGGCGAGAGAATTCCCTGGCCTTATTAGTAAACCTATCTAGCTATCCCCTAAAAAGCCCTCTTACGCGCTTTAAGCGCCTATCTTTGGAGGTAACGCTATCACTTTATTGAGCTTTAAAAGCTAACTGTTTTATATTACTTCATTTGTTAATCAGGGATCTGTCTGGAGTACTCACGAAGAAGCTGAATATAAGTATCTATTAGGAGTATGTCTAATTATTATACTAAATTATCCGCGCGCCAAGGGAAAATTCTTATCTAATATTTTTTATTATTAATATTTGGCATGCATTATTAAATAAATATCTATAATATTAATTTATAAACAATATAAATAAAATATACTATATTTATATAATCTATTTATACGAATTTATACAAAATAATTACCATTTAATAAAGTTATGAAATATAATTAAAGATAATAATTTTGTTTTTAATTTTTTCACTAATTTAAAATCGCCAATTAATTGACTATTGTCTTCAGGTCAATTAATCTACCTTCCCAACTAGATTTTCAGGCTGAAGCCAAAATTAGAATCGCCGCGCCTTAAGTTTTTGGCTTGTTTTTAAGGGAGCGATTGTGATAACATTTTGAAACTTATGGGTTTAGCCCATTATGGTCGGCCATAAGGTCTTGGCCTATCTTTAGGATTTAGATCTTCGGGCTCGTGGAGGCAATAATGGAACATCCGGTCATGCTTTTGGTCTGGATTCTGGAAAAGCTAGGTTTGGGTCATTTCGCCCACGAGTACCCTCATCTTGTCTACACCTGGTTCTTCGCCCTAGTTCTTATTACCGTGGGTCGTCTGGCCACCCGGAAAGTGTCCATGATCCCCGGCCCCATCCAGAACTTCTTTGAGGCCATCATTGAGGCCATCAGTAAATTCCAAGACTCCATGATGGGTCGCCACGGTCGGCCTTTCTTGCCTTTAATGGCCACCCTCATGATCTTTGTCTTTTTCTGCAACTTTAATGGCTTAATACCGGGCAGTTTCTCCCCGACCTCTAACTTAAACACCACCCTGGCTCTGGCCCTAGTCATCTTTGGGGCCACCCATATCACTGGAATCCGGACTCACGGTTTTCGGTATATTAAACACTTTTTGGGACCCGCCCCAGCCATCGCCCCGCTCATGTTCCCAGTGGAAATCATTAGCCATTTGGCTCGCGTCCTCTCCTTGTCCTTACGTCTCTTTGGTAACGTTATGGGCGAGGATCTGGTTATCGCTCTCCTCTTTTCCTTGGTCGGCCAGTACTTCTTGCCGTTACCCATGATGTTCTTGGGCACTTTCACTGGTTTCCTGCAAGCTTTTATCATGACGCTTCTAGCGATGGTTTACGTCAACGAGGCTTTAGAGCACTCCCATTAGACCAATTAACCTCGCTTTAAGAGTAAAACGCCGGTTAATCCGGAGCGCCACGCATCATAGCCCAATAATTAGCTTTTGGGCCATCTTAAGAGGAGCAATCGCCGCTATGAAAAAACCCCTGGTTTTCTTACTGACCTTCCTCGCGGTTGGGTCAGTGTCCGCCTTGGCTTTAGCCGCGGATCCCACGGTCACCGTTGAGGCTTTAAAAACTGTTTCCACCATCGCCTTAGCTAGCGCTTTAGGCATTGGCATAGGCGTCTTGGGGCCTGGCTTAGCCCAAGGTCTGGCCGTTTATGGCACCGCCGTCTCCATCGCCCGTAACCCCGAGATCGCCGGTTTCCTCCGCGTCTGCATGATCATCGGCTTGGCTTTTATAGAATCTCTGGCGATTTACGTTTTGGTCGTGGCCTTGGTTCTAATCTACGCCTTCCCCTTTAATGAGCAGGTCTTAAAGCTTATCTCCGGCTAAGTTCTAACCCTTTTGGCTCCAGCTTTTAACTGACACTTCTGGCGGTCGCCGTTTTGGCGACCGCTTTTTCCATTTTAAGCCAAGGGTTTGTCCTTAAACCACGCGGCGATTTTTCTTTTACGCGTTACGAGGCCTGAATGAAGACGGAACATTTCCCTAGCGATATCCAGCCTTTTATCACCCCCAAGCCCGGCGGCGACTTGGGTTATGACTGCCTTAATTGTCAGGCTCGCTTTAAGCCCGACCGTCTTTACTACACTTGCCCCAAGTGTGGCGGCCTTTTAATGCTGACGGACAGTCAGTTTCCGCGCTTAAAAGAACAACCTGGCTCCTTTTGGCGCCGTCTTTTTGACCACCGTCTAATGGCCAATGACCCGGCCATTAGGGGGGTCTTCACCTTCCATGAGTTTATCGCCCCGCTTATTCCTTTAGAGGACGTCATTTATCTTGGGGAAGGCCACACCCCGGTGGTGGCGGCCCCGGAGGTTTTAGCCAAAGAAGTGGGGGCCGAGTTTTACGTCAAGCTGGATGGGCTAAACCCCTCGGCCTCTTTTAAAGACCGGGGCATGGCCGCGGCTTTATCGTACTTAAAATATCTAACCCGGATCCAAGGGTTAACCCAAGTTATCGCGGTCTGCGCCTCCACTGGCGACACCTCGGCGGCGGCGGCCTTGTACTCGGCTTCTTTAGGCGGCCCGGTTAAATCCGCGGTCTTACTCCCCCAAGGTCGAGTCACCCCCCAGCAGTTAAGTCAGCCCTTAGGGGCGGGGGCCACGGTCTTTGAGCTTCCGGGGGTCTTTGACGACTGCATGCGGGTGGTGGAGTACCTTTCCGAACAGTACCAAGTGACCTTGTTAAACTCCAAAAACCCCTGGCGCGTTTTAGGCCAAGAGTCTTACGCTTACGAAGTGGCCCAACAGTTTGATTACGAGGTGGAAAACCTCGTCTTAATCGTCCCGGTGGGTAACGCTGGCAACATTACGGCCATTTTAAATGGGTTACTAAAGTTCTATAAGGCCGGGATTATCGAAAGTTTACCCAAGATCATCGCCGTCCAATCGGAAAGGGCTAACCCGGTCTTCCTGTACTACCGCGAGGAGCCTCAGGCTAGAAAATACGTCCCGGTGACCGTTAAACCCTCGGTGGCCCAAGCGGCCATGATTGGCGATCCCGTCTCCTTTCCGAGGTTAGCCGCCTTAGTCGCCCAGTACGAAAAAGCCACTCATAAACCTTCCTTTTTCGCGGTGGAAGTGACGGAGAAAGCCATTATGGAAGGCACGCTCGCGGCTAACCGCCGAGGTCTTCCGGTCTGCACCCAAGGCGGCGAGGGGTTAGCGGGGTTGAAGGCGGCTTTGGCCTTAGGTTTAATCGGCCCTAAGGAAAAAGCGGTCATTGACTCCACGGCCCACGCCTTAAAGTTTATGGACTTTCAAAACGCCTACTTTAATGGGGGGTTGGCCGCGGAGTACGGTATCGAGACTAGGGCCGAACTGGTTAATAAACCTAAAACTTTGGATATCCCTGGGCCCTTACCGGATGGCCGGACCAAACTATCATTGACTGACCAAAAGCTCTTTGTGAAAACGGCGGCCCAAAAAATAGCCCAAAGCTTAGGTCTAAAGGCCACCGCCTAAAGTCGCTTCCGGCCACTAAAAAAGAAAGGCTTATTATGCCCCGCCCCCCGCGGCCCATAGACCAACCTCCCCCACCTCTTAAAAGGCCCATTGAGCTTTTGGCCCCGGCGGGCGGTTTAGCCGCCTACGCCGCGGCCGTGGAAAACGGGGCGGACGCGGTTTACGCCGGGTTCACTAGCTTTTCGGCCCGGACCTACGCCGATAACTTTTCTTTGCCCGAGCTTTTAGGGGTCATCCGCGAGTCCAAAACCCTGGGGGTTAAGGTCTATATCGCCTTTAATTCCCTTATTAAAGAAGACGAGTTGCCCCAGGCCTTTAAGACCTTAATGACCTTAGCCGCCTTTGAGCCGGACGCCTTTATCGTCCAAGACTTAGGCTTAGCCCAGCTAGCCCAAAAGCTTTGCCCGCAAATCCCCCTCCACGCCTCGACCTTAACCGCCGTTTACAACCGAACGGGTTTAACCGCCTTAAAAAAACTGGGCTTTAGCCGGGCGGTTTTGCCCCGGGAATTAAGCTTAAAGGAAATCGAAACCCTGGCCCAAAGCGACATCCTCCCTTTGGAGGTCTTTATCCATGGGTCCATGTGCTTTTCTTTTTCCGGGCTGTGCTTATTCTCCAGTTTTTTAGGCGGTCGCTCGGCCTTGCGCGGCGGTTGCGCCCAACCTTGCCGGAGGGCCTTTAAAAACTCGGCCAAAACCGCCCCCCTCTTTTCGGCGGCTGACTTAGAAGCCACGGAGGTTCTGCCCATCTTAAAATCTTGGCCCATCGCGGCCTTGAAGATTGAGGGCCGCATGAAAGGCCCAGAGTACGTGGGCCCCGTGGTTAAGGCTTACCGCTTGTTATTGGACGCTCAACCTAACGATTGGGCCGAAGCCTTAACCGAGGCCCAAGGGTTGTTAAGGGAAATCGCCTTACGGCCAGTTGGCGGCGGCTTTTTCTTAGGGCCTAGTCAAGCTTTAACCGCCCAAGGGGCCTCGGGTTTAAAGGTCGGCTATTTAACCCCGCTCAGCTTAGAGGAAGGGCAAGTGACCTTGGAGCGGGAGATCCGCCTTTTGGATCGCTTGCGTTTAGTCCCCAGCCCCGGCCAAGAGGGCCTGGCCTTTAAGTTAAGAAAGATACTTTTAAACGGCCAAGAAGTGACCGAGGCCCCCCAAGGGGCCACGGTCACCCTAGTCCCAGGTTTAAAACCTATTACCGATCCCCAAACCGGAAAAACCTCTACCCTGAAGGAGTTAAAAGGGGTCCTGTACCTGGCCTCAAGCGGCCAACTGGAAAAGGAATACTTAGCTAAAGACCCCATTAAAAGGATCTTAAAAGGTCGGGAATCGTATAAACCTCTAAAAGTGGCCTTACCCAAAGAGCTTGAGGCCAAGGCGGCCCCTAAAGATCGCTACCCCTTCGCCAAACACCTTTGGTACTGGGTGGGGGACTTGGATAACTTAGGCGATCTACTTAAATACCCGCCCGAAAAGCTGGTCATCACCTTAAACCCGGCTAACGCTCGGGCCTTTGGCCGCTTTAAAAAACTTTTAGCCGGTTCCATTAAGGTCGTCTGGAGCTTTCCGGCCTTGCTTTTCGCGGCTAGCCTAGAGAAGACCAAACGGGAGGCGGTTAGACTCATAGACCAGGGTTTTCGGGAGTTTATGGTGGCTAATCTGGGGGAGGCTGAGCTTTTAACCAGTTTAAGCCCCAACCTCAAAATCTGGGGCGACCATCGCTTAGGGCCCTTAAACCACTTAAGCGAAAAAGCCCTAAGCCGGTTAGGGCTAACCGGGATCACCCTAAGCCCGGAGATGGATGAGGCGACTTACCAGGGGTTAACGCGAAGGCCTCTCGCCAGCTCAGTTCTGTTGTATCTCTTTGGTCGGCCAGCTTTATTCACCTCGCGTTTTTTCCCCAAAAACTTAAAGCGCGGCCCCATCATTAGCCCTAAGGGGGAAAAATTCTTGGCCGGTCTAGAGGGCGACGCTTTTATCATCCGGTCGGAAAGCCGGATCTTTATGGGCGGGTTGTTAAAGGGCCCGTCCCCAGCTAATTTAGCTGGTTTGCTCGTGGATTTGCGTCAAGAGTCTCGGGTGGGGGAACTAGCCAAAAGCCTAAAAAAAGCCGTGGCCGAAGGCCGCGGCAACCTAGGTTTAAGCTTTAACTTCAAAAGGGGGCTACGTTAATGACTAAAATCGCGACCGCTTCTCCCTGGCCTTTAATCTGGATCTTTTTAAACGGGCCTAATAAGGCCACTAAGTTACCGGAAACCCCGCCGGACAATAGCTGGATCTTAGCCGCCGATGGCGGGGCTAACCACTTAATCGACTTAGGTTGGCCAATCCATTTACTCGTGGGGGACTTAGACTCCTTTCCAGAAAGCGATCTGCCTAAACTAAACCAGGCCCCGGGGTTTGAGGCGCTAACCTTTCCTAAAGAAAAAGACGAGACCGATTTTGAGCTTCTTTTGCCCTTGGCTTTAGAGCGTTTTGCGGCCCCAAGTCAAATCGCCGTGGTCGCGGGTTTAGGCGGTCGCTGGGATATGACCATGGCTAACCTCCTACTCCCTTGGGCCGCGCCCTACCGGGGCCGCTGGAAGGGCGGGCGAATCGTCTTTTATGACGGAACCGAAAAAATTTACTGTTTGCAAGGCCCAACCGAGCTGGCCATCGCCCCAAATAGTCACTTTTCTTTAATACCGGCTTTAGGCTCGGCGGGGCCCATTTCCCTCTGGGGGGATCCAGCCTACCCTTTAAATAACGGTCGCTTAGTCTGGGGCCACACCCGGGGCCTTAGTAACGAAACTGGGCCCCAAGGGGCGGTTTTAACCTTAGCTCGCGGGACTTTAGTGGTCACCGTGGCCGAAAAAGAGCTAACCCCGGTTAAGTTTAACCCCTAGAGCCGCCTTCTTTGGGAGCCTTTTTCAGGGCTTTACCCTCTAGCTTGAGGTTTAAAAAATTTTATAATTTTACCTTAAAGCTAATTTATATTGGTTATAAAGAAAGCTAATATATTATGGACATAGCCCGTTTCGCCTAGATTTACGTGGTTTAAAAGCTCGTTTTTTTAATTAACAAAATAGTGGCTAAGGTTACTTACTTGGGGTATACTTATAGCCTAAGCCTTGGCCCCAAGGCGAATTTGGGCCTTTCAGATCACTAACCAGACCGCCCGAAAACCTCCCGGTTCTTTAAGAGGCTAAGTTCTTTAAGAAGCTAACTTAAAGGCCCGAAAACCCCTAAAAAATAAAGCCTAAACTTAATCCAGGCGAAACCCATCAGCCTTTCGGGAGACTAGACTAGATGACCAAAGCCCCGCCAGATTCGACCTTTTTTAATAACCCCACTGAGCCGCCGCCCGTTATCCACTTGGGCGAAGTCACGACCGTTTTGGACGTGGCTTGGGAAATGGCCGCTAAAGACGCGCTCCCCATTTGGGGCTCTATCTTAGCCAAGAGCCAGACCCAAGGCCGGGGCCGCCAGGGCCGGGTCTGGGTGTCCCCGCCGGGGCACGTTTACGCGGCCCTAAGGTTACCCCTTAAACCGCCCTTTTCCGGATCCTTGGCCTCGGTGGCTTTGGGCTACGCTTTGGTGGAAGCCTTACGGGCCGAAGGGGTGGACCTTCTTTTAAAGTGGCCCAATGACCTTTTAACGCCCGAAGGGAAAGCCGGGGGGATCCTTTTAGAAAACCGGAAAGGGGCTTTAATCGCCGGGATTGGCCTTAACTTGGGGGCCTCGCCCTTCCCCCCGGAGGAGCGGGAGCCTTACGCCCCTTTACCGGCGGCCTTACCCATAAGATTAGGCCCGCCCGAGGAACTGTGGCTAAGATTAGCCAAAAACGTCATGTTTCGGTATAATGGCGATTTTCCGGCCAAGGATTCGGATTGGGCCCGTAATTTATGCTCCCTGGCGGAAAAAAGTTTGGCCGGCTTAGGTGAAGTGGTCACCATTGATCAGCCGGTCACCGAGCCCCGCTCCGACCGACCCGCCTTAACCGGGACTTTAGCTGGGCTAGCCCCTTCCGGGGCTCTCCGCTTAGTCGGTCCAGACGGCGAGAGCGCGGTCTGGTCCGGAACCCTTATACTGCCCAACCGCGCGCGACGCGAATCCCCATGACAGACTACCGAGAAATACAAAATAAAATAAAAGGCCGCCCCATCCTGGTGGCTAACCGGGGCATTTCTGGCCGGCGGATCTGCCGGGCCATTCGGGACCGGTTTGAGGCCATCGCCGTGATGACGGCCACGGAAATCGATAAAACCGCCCCGGCGGCCTCCTCGGCCCAAGAGCTGATGCTCCTCGGGGCGGATCCCCAAGCTTACCTGGATATTGAGAAGATTATCTCCTTAGCCGTCCGCCGGGGGATCATCGCCATCCATCCCGGCTGGGGGTTCGCCTCGGAAGACGCTCGGTTCCCGCGTTTATGCGAAGAGGCGGGCATCGCTTTTATTGGCTCCAAAGCCGAGTCCATGAAGCTTTTGGGCAATAAGGTCGAGGTTAGGCGTTTAGCCCAAAGGTTAGGCATTCCGGTGGTTCCCGGGTCCGAAGGGGCGGTGGACGTCCCCTTGGCTAAAGAAATCGCCAACTCCTTGGGCCTTCCCATCATGCTCAAAGCCGAGGGCGGCGGCGGGGGCCGCGGCATTATCGCCATTACCGAGCATAAAGAGCTGGCCCCAGCCTTCGCCAAAGCCTCGGCCATGGCCTCGGCCTCCTTCCATAACCCCCGCATTTACGTGGAAAAGCTCTTAAAAAACGTCCGGCACATTGAGATCCAGGTCATCGCCGATCAGCACGGGAACATCTTCGCCTTTGACGAAAGGGATTGCTCCATCCAGAGGAACCACCAGAAGTTAATCGAGATCACCCCGTCCCCCTGGACGAAATTAACCCCGGAGTTAAGAGCGCGGTTAAAGGAATACGCTCGTTTGTTGGTGCGCGAGGTGGGTTACCACTCTTTATGTACGGTGGAGTTTTTAGTCACCCCGGATGGCGAGCCTTACTTAATCGAGGTTAACACCAGGCTCCAAGTGGAGCACGGCGTAACGGAAATGCGCTACGGCGTTGATCTAGTGGAAGACCAGATCGCCGTGGCCTTTGGCGGGGTCTTGGATCTAGAAAGCTTACGGCCCTCCCAGGTGGCCATGCAAGTTCGGGTCAACCTAGAGGACCCCCAAGACGACTTTTCCCCCAATAGTGGGCTCATCACCCGTTACGTCTCCCCGGGCGGGCCCGGGGTTAGGCTCGACTCCAACTTATCGGCGGGTTACGATTTTCCCTCCAACTACGATTCGGCGGGGGCCTTACTCATCGCCCACGGCCAAGACTGGCCTAAAGTTTTGGGCATCATGGAACGGGCCTTAGGCGAGTACACCATTGGGGGTCTTAAAACCACCATCCCCTTCCATCGCCACTTGATTAAAAGCCCGGACTTTCGGGCCGCGGCTTTCACCACCAGTTACTTGGATCAGCACCCCGAGCTTTTGGAGTACCCGGATCTGGTGGCCGAGGCTGAAAAGCTTAGTCGCTTAACCGCCGAAATCTCGGCCCATGGGCATAACCCCTTTATCCAACTGGGTCGCTACCGGAACGCCGACTCCCCGCGCTTAGGCCGCTTTGACCCGGTTTTGCCGCGTTTGTCCCCGGAAGTGGCCAAAACCCCGAACCCTTACCCCAAAGGCGATCGGGTGGCTTTATTGGACTACATTCGGGACTCCAAAGAGATCCACTTTGGCGACACCACTTGCCGGGACATGACCCAGTCCAATAGCGGGAACCGTTTCCGCTTGGCCGAGGACGCTTTAGTTGGCCCTTATTTAGACGAGTGCGGCCTATTTTCTTTGGAAACCGGCGGCGGGGCCCACTTCCATGTGGCCATGCTGGCCAACATGACCTACCCCTTTAGCGAAGCCGCGGCTTGGAACCAGTTCGCCCCCAAGACCATGAAGCAGATTCTGGTCCGCTCCACCAACATTTTAGGCTACAAACCCCAGCCTGCCATTTTAATGCGGCGGACCACCGAGCTCATTTGCGAGCATTTCCACGTCATTCGCTGCTTTGACTTTTTAAACCACGCCGCCAACATGGCCCCCATGGCCAAGGTGGCCTTAGCCGACGAGACCATCCTCTTTGAGCCGGCTTTGTCTTTAAGCTATGGCCCGGGGTTTTCCATTAAGCATTACGTGGACGCGGCCCAAGCCATCATCGACATGTGCGCCAAGGTCTCGGACATCCCCAAAAGCTTAATCCCCAAGCGTTTGGCTTTGGGCTTAAAAGACATGGGCGGGGTCTGCCCGCCCCGCTTTATCGCGGCTTTAACCCGCGAGCTGAAAAAAAAGTGGCCGGATCTGGTTCTCCATTACCACCGCCATTACACCGATGGGCTCTTTGTCCCGGCGGTGGGGGCGGCGGCCCAAGCCGGGGCCCAGATTATCGACGCGGCTTTAGGGGCCTCGGTCCGGAGCTACGGCCAAGGGGATTTATTGGCCACGGCGGCTTACATTGAGGAAGAATTAGGTCTCCCGGTCCGCTTAAACCGGGATCTCGTCCGCCAAGGCAACTTTGTCTTAAAGCAGATCATGCCTTACTACGACCGCTACGCCCCGACCTTTTTCCGGGGCGTTGACCATGACGTCACCCGCCACGGCATGCCCGGCGGGGCCACTTCCTCCTCCCAGGAAGGGGCCATGAAGCAAGGGTATATCCAGTTTCTGCCCCACATGCTACGGTACTTAGCTGGGTTACGGCAAATCACCCGCTACCATGACGTCACCCCGGGCTCCCAGATCACCTGGAACACCGCCTTTTTGGCCATTAGCTCGGCCTTTCGCCGGGGCGGGCCCGAGGAAGTGGAAAAGCTCATGCGGATCATGGACCAGACCGTGGAGTCCTTGGACGAGGAAGTTTCGGTCGAGTTCGCTAAAGAAAGGCTAAAAATCTACCGGGATTGCAATGACGCTTTTCGGGATCTTATCTTAGGCCGCTTTGGGCCTTTGCCTTTAGGCTTTCCCCCGGACTGGGTCTACCAAAGCGCCTTTGGCGACCAATGGGCCGAGGCTTTAGCCACGCGGCGGACGGATTCCCCTTTAAACCACTTAGAGGACCCCGACCTAGAAGAGGAGCGGAACGCCCTAAAGGAGCTGATTCATCGGGAGCCGACCAACGAAGAGTTTGTCATGTACTTAAACCAGCCGGCTGACGCTCTAAAGACCATGCGCTTTCGGCAGACCTTTGGCGATCCCAATAACCTCCCCTTGGACGTTTGGTTTGAGGGGCTTCGGGCCGACGAGTCGGCCACCTTCGCCGATAGTCAAGATAAACCGCACCAGATCTCCATTTTAAGCATCCAGAAAAAGGATGAGAAAGGCCAGGTGGCGGTTCGGTACTTATTAGACTCGGAAATCATGTTGCACGCGGCCCAAGTCGGGGCGGCCCCGCCCAGCTCCCAAGCCACGGAAACCAGAACCGATGGCGAGACGAGCCCGTACCTCGTGACCGCCCCGGTCAATGGCGATCTGTGGGTCATCTACGTCAAAGAAGGCGAAGTGGTGGCTAAAGGCCAAGAGCTTTTTAACATCTCCATCATGAAGCAAGAAAAGGGCGTTCGGTCCAAAATCGCGGGGGTGGTCAAAAAGATCCACCGGACCGCCGACTTCCAGCTCACCAAGCAAATGGTCCCGGTTCGGGCCGGGGAGCTCATCGTGGAATTGGGGCCCACCCCGCTCTCTTGCCCCCGCTGTCGCGAAACCTTGCCCCTAGAAGGCTTGAACTTCTGTCCGTATTGCGGTCACGTTTTAAACGGCGATTAAATCTTCCGGCTTAGAGCTAGCGCTCTAAGCCGGGAACAATACTTAAATCGCGTTTTTAAGTAAAATTTAGCTTAATTTCAATTTAATTCGACAATAATTTAATATTGCGCTTATATATCGTAAGGCGGTATGACGTTTAATATCGCCTTAAACGCTTTATTTTTGTCTTTTTTACGCCCGTTAAGGCTAACCCAAAAAATTATGCGCTATTTAAAAACCGCTTTAAAAGACGTTTTAGTTTTAGTCCAAGAGCCCATCCCGGACAATCGGGGTTTTTTCGCTCGGGCCTTTTCCCAAGACGAGCTCCAAAAGGAAGGGTTGGATTTTCCCATTAGGCAAATTAACCGCTCCTATAACCGCTTAAAAGGGACCTTACGGGGTTTGCATTTCCAAAACCCGCCCCACGCCGAGGATAAGATCATCCAGGTCACCAAAGGGTCCATCATTGACGTGGCTTTGGATATTCGGCCTGGGTCCCCGACCTTTGGCCAGCATCACGCCGAGATTTTAACCGCGGCCAACGGTCGGGCCTTACTTATCCCCAAGGGCTGCGCCCACGGCTTTCAGACCTTGGAGGACGATACTGAGCTTTATTACCTCGTCTCCGCTTACTACGCCCCCGGGGCCGACAGTGGGATCCGCTGGGATAACCCGGGCTTAAACATCGCTTGGCCCACCCAGCCGCCGACCGTTATCTCGGACAAGGATAAGGCTTGGCCAGACGTGGCCCTTTAAACTAACCGCTATAGTCTGACCTTAATAGTCCCAAAAACGCTTAAAAACCGTCCTTCTCGCCCTTTAAATAATTTGGGGCAAATATTAATGAAGGGGGAAGAATAAACCCGTATATCGCTTTTTTTGGGGGCCTTTTAACCTAAAATCCGGTGGCTACGGGACTTCCAACTGGCCAGGCCAATTGGGTCAAAAATGTCAAATACGCTCGTAAGAAACATCTCCAGGACAATCAGCTGTTCATTAAGCCCCACGCCGCTCTCCGCCGGTTGGCCCCTTTATCGGAGCCAGCCAATGACGCGCGATTCGATATAATAATTGGGAACCAAAATAACATATTTACCACTAAATACGTTCCGTGGCGGGCGAGCCAATAATTCCCTTTTGTATCAATTGGGAAATAATAAATTCCAGTGATACCATGTTACCAGATTTTTTGTGTTTACCAGACGCTTTAACACATTTTAGAGTATTAGAGTCGGCCTTATCGGTTGATTGCGCGTAACCGTTCACCAGAGCCAGGAAACCCTCCAATAGGCGTTCAGCGTCATGGTGGCCCTCTATACCCCAGTCTGGTAGACCAGCCGGGGGGCTAATACTGTGACCCTTTCGGGTGACCAGATCCACGTCCTGACAATTTCTGTAGGCCCAAAAGGCGGGAATCCTGGACGTCAAAAAGACCCTCGGAGGGGCCGGATGGCTTTTAAAGGCGGGATTATGGGAGGGCCTCTTTAGTTTTTAACAGCCACAGGGTACCACCCGTCTTTGCGGATTCTATAGGCCCAAAAGGTAGGAATCAGGGACAATAAAAAAGCCCTCCGGCGGACCTATCGCCTGTCAACTATCTCCATATCATTTGAGACAGCCATTTCTCGCAACTCAGCGCGATACCTATTTATGAGACGTAAAGGCTTCAAAATCCTAACTTTAGAGCCAAACCCCAAAAGCCAATTTAAAGTCTCTCTTTCGCTACCACAACGAATTGAAAGTCTATACCAATTTCGTAGTCTTCTAATATGATACCCGTTGTTTAGCTCTGGTTTAGCCCCATTAGGCCAATTATAGTCTTTCAGATACGACTCTGAAGGGTCGAAAATGAACGTAAGATCGAATGGCTTCTCATCCATGAAGCCAAACAATTCTTGGGGTTGGTCTTCTTGGTGTTTGAGCGCATAACTTTTTTCCCCTTGATAGAGATAGGAATGTTCAGAGGGTATCAGTTCGTCGCTAATTGACCTATTAGTTAGCGTGATTTTCATGATTTTGTTAAGCTGAAGAGAGCGCTCCTGAGGATCATCCAGTTTATTATAACGGACCTTATGGCTTAGAAAACCCTGGATGTAAATCTTATCACGAAAGATCCTAATATCCCGTGGAGCGAATAGATATTTTTTTTCTTTATGAGCCTTATTAACGTAAAAGATCTCACAAACCTTCTTTTGTCGAATGGCCTCGATCGAAGACCTTAGGACATCTCTATGGGGCCCGTAATCAATGAATTCCTTGGATTTAAGACGGTACACCGGAGCGGGTGGCCCAATTCGATTTTCCGTGTCAAAATGATCAATAGTCTCCAATAGAGCCTCGCTGACTTTATCGCCAAGCAAATTTCTATTCATGTCGATAACACTTTTCGCTAACGCCAAATCCTGAGGTTCTATATGTTTAAAAAGATTTCGATGAGCTATAAGTTCATCTTGTTGATTGTTTTCGACTTTCAATTTAATGAGTTCGTTCCTTGATTCTTCAAAATGACACAAGTCTGGTAAATTATAGGCGACCTCTTCGAGAACTCTTTTGGCTGTATCTCTCGAACACTCAAGCCTCTTACTAGCTGTCTGGAGGGACATAGTCTTAAAATTTAGCGTGTATAATAGATCGTTTACAATTTTCAAGCATTTTTCGCTTTTCGTTAAGTCTCCTCTTGCCGTAGCCATTATGGTAACCTCGTTAGCTTTAAAATACGCGTGAAAAGGGATATTCTTCTTAAACCACAGGAAGTCATTTAATCTAAACTTGTTTAATCAAAAGCCAGGCTTATGACCGACTAAATAAGGCGACGCGCGCGAAACTTTAAAGATGAACTATTGGCTAAGGCGATTAATCGAAGTCAATATCGCTTAAAAAACCTTAGAAGATGGGGTTACTCCCCGTAAAAAACCGTAAAAGTCGCCTACCAACGTGACCCGGAGAAGGTAGAACAATGGACGAATGTCATTATTAAAGACCTCAGGGATTCAGCTGAGAAACACAACGCTATAATTTTTTTCGGCGATGAGTCATCTGTTCAAACTGAATCATTTAACATGTACGCCTGTAATCACGACAACTGGCTCAAGGCGGTACAGTCACCGGCCATTTCGTTGAAGGAAACTCATAATCAACGTCATAAATGGCGTTGTTCGCGACCGTGGTGAAAGTGACAATGTCGTCACCCTTTTTCACGTTATTCTTTTTGAGTTCCCTTGAGGAAGCGGTCCCCAAGTGGAAATCGAAATGGAGGAGAGGAAGATGGGAAAACGCGCTAAACGTATCGTCCCAGATGGCGACCCTATCAACAGTTCTAGGCGTGTAGTCCGAGGACTCCCTTAAGAAGAACCTCAGACCCAGCTCGGTCGCTACCCTTTATGACCATGGCGATCCGGGCGTTATATTGGCTGACAATGCCTGGGGCGTCTTTGGGGCCGCTAGCTCGACCCGTTCATTAACAGTCATATCGTCTCCTTATGTTGAGCTATTATAACGGTGGTTAGGTTGGGTGGGAAGAGATTAGGCGTGACTCTGGGTAGCCAACTCTGGCCACCCATTTGGTGGCCCAGAGTCTTGTAAAAATTACGTTTGATTGAATTGAATACGATATATATAACACAGTATCTTTAAAACTTACAAATAAAAAAAAATTATGAATAACGATTAATATATTATAAATTAACTTAAAATCAACAATTTATCCATTTACAATAATTTTTGAATGATATATAAATATTTTTCTATAAATAGGGCGAAGGGCGAAGCTATCGCCTAGAATCTCCAAGGGGCCTACTCTTGGCTCGCTCCCTCGCGCCCTCGCGCCCTTGTCCCAACCGTTTCGCCGCGTTAGGTCCCAAAAAACGCGTCTCGGCCCTTTAGGCCATTATTGGATTATGGCGAATTCCCCCGTTCTTCGTTGATAGCGGCCAATTCGCAAAGGCGATTTGGAGATGACGTCCAGCCAAGGCGGGTCAAGTATCGAACGTTAGGGCATTTGGGCCAAGCCCCTGTGAGGAAAAACTATCCTCGGCAAAAATGGCCTTTAGGCTTTAAGCCCGAAACGGTCGGGCTGTTAACCAAACTAAATGTCAACACCATAATTTTTGGCCAAAGGCCCAAGCCCGCCCGCGAAGCCTTGGCCAATGGCTTTGAATTTCCAGTCCCCTCCATGGCGGTAAATTTCGCCAAAAACCATAGCCGTTTCAACGCTCATGTCCTCTGACAGGTCAAAACGGGCAATTTCCTTATTGTCGGCCAAATTGACGATCCTAATGAAAGCGTTGGAAACCATGCCGAAATTCTGACGCCTTTGCTCCGCGTCGTGAATTGTGACCGCTACGGCAATCTTTTGGAGTTCGGAGGGCACCTTGGTCAAGTCGACCTTGATGGACTCATCATCACCCTCGCCGGCCCCGGTCAAGTTGTCCCCGGTATGCTCTACCGATCCATCATCGCTTTTTGTGTGGTTGTAAAAGATAAAGTCGCCGTTACCCCTGACTTTGTCGTCCGCCTTCAGAAGGAAAGCCGAGGCGTCAAGATCGAAGTCGGTCCCGTCTGTGGACCTCGCGTCCCAGCCCAAGCCGACCAGAATCGATTGAAGCCCTGGAGCTTCTTTACTCAAAGAAACATTGCCGCCTTTTGCTAATGAAACAGCCATTTTAAACTCCAAAGTAACTAAAATTAAATACAAAATAAGCTGAGATCTTTGGAAATCATCCCCAAACCCTGCCGCCCCAAAACCTAATTCCAGGCTCCAAGCGAGATAATTGAGAATTATTAAAGCCTAAGCCGCCAAAAAAACTCGCGTCGAAAGATTGGGCCGCGTAAACGCGCGCAAAGAATATCAAGCGCTTCAAACAACACTACTTAGTACAATAAAACAGTTAATGCTTTGTACTTTTTATTAATACAACTGATTATAAACAATAAACTATTTTTTGTTTATAAAAAGCATAAATTACAATCAATAATTAATTCCTCTAAAATAATCTTTAAATGAAACACTTATATTTTTTTCAATGGCTAAAGTAACAAACACCGCTAAAAACGCAAAAGCATACGCCAGTCGCCTACGTTTTGTTCGCCTACTTCTCCTTTCATGATCTCGGGATGTTTCACCTTGCTTACGAGAGATGTAAGAAAAAGCGGATACAAAAATCAATACAAAAATAAGACTAAACAATGTTTTTACATATATTGATAAAAATGATTTTATAATACTTCTATTATTATAGAGATAAGTGCTTTTTATCATTATTAAATATGGTATAATAAAAGATAATGACGTAATAATAATAAATAAATTTAAAATTTTTGTATTATTAAGAGCAAAAAAACCATAATAATACACGATAGCAGTGATTATTGGCAAAAAAACCATTGCTCCCATTACAATCAATTCTGTACGATTTGGGATGATTATTAATTTTTTTTCATGCTTAAATAAAAATGTAATAATAGTAATAACTATATTAAATGAAATAAATGACCATAATAATACTTTAAAATCTATATTTATGTTATAATTTGTTGAAATATATTCGCTTATTGAATCAATATATAGTAACAATTGATTTTTTTGAATATCAGTACCATTGCTATCTAAATATGGCAATAAATGCATATATCTAAAACTGTTATAAGCGTTATAAACAAGCAAGGACACCTTTTTTACACTATTTATAAAAAAATAAAAGTTATAAACAAATAAATCAACTAAAATATTATTCACGTATCTTATCCCGCGCTGTCGGCTTCTATATGACATTAGCGTCGCTGGTTGACATGAAAGAAGCCTATCTCCAGCAAATTATATTGGGTTGACGTTTTTCCCCAACCACTTGGCCGCTATATGGGTAGCGTTGTCAGGCGGACAATCGTAAGGGTGGAGGTGGCTATTATAATAATTTTTGCCTTCTTGGTGTATTTGTAGAGTTTTACCGACAGAAAAACATGACTCTTTTCCCAGATATGTTCACGCCGCTTCGAAACGATGGGCAAGCACCAAAAAAATTAAGATTTATATATATCAAAAAATAGCCACCTCGTGGCAATTCCGCCAGATAACGAGCGAAAAAGACACCCGAAACGCCGTTTCCTAGCCTTAGCGGCTTATGGACTATCTTCATTCTTTTAAGCCACCGCGAGCGACTTTACAATATCCTCTTTGATTTAGCCTTTTTCAACCAGTCTGGGAACTCATTTAAAAGGCGGTCGTAGAGCTCGGTGTCGCTGACTGACCGGAAATCATCCAAGGCGAAGAAGTTGGCGTTATCCACGTAGCGGCCTTTCATGGTGTCTAAACGCTCTAAAACTCCATAACCGCTGCCCCCTAACCCCACGAATTGCCAGAATATTGGCAGGCGTGACGCCTCAATCAGCAATTGCTTAATTTCACTCTCCTGGCTAACGCCGCCATCGGTAATGAATAACACATAGGCGGGCAACTCGCTACCGGAGTATTCATTTATGACCTCGGTCATAACCACTGGTTCGTTGTTGTAGCCTCCGAGATTTGTCATCAATTGTTGCCAATTATCGGGCACGCCATTTTTGTAATTGCCGGTGTTGATGGAATCCATTCTTTGGCACCAGCCACCAAAGTACCATAAATCCAATTCCCCATCGTCGTCAAATTGGACGGCCAAGGGCACAGTCTTGTTGACCACGTCTTGGACAGCCCCATCTTGGTATCTGTAGATCATGGAGCCAGAGATATCCAGAACTAGGGCCACTCTAGCCACAGTATCAGTGAGCTTATTTTTCTTTAAGCACACGCTAAGGGGTTTAGCCAAGGACAGTAGTTCGGGAGCTTCATCTTTAAGACGTTTTTCCAGCGACACTTTGGAGGAAACGGGGGAAGACGGGCTTGGCGTTTCCTCAACTTTAGGGGCTGGCTGAGGGGGGGTGGCCTCAGCCACTTCACCGCCGTAATGATGGAGCAAGGCCGCTAAACCCCCATCAAACCCACTGGCCACCGCCGACAAACGCCATTCGTCTTTGCGATAGATTTCTATGGCTATTAAGGCTTTCTCATTGGAAAAGTCAGTTCCAGCCAGTTCCAAGGACAAAGCCGCGTCTTTGGCTGAGAACAACGAGGAAAGCTTTCCTTTCTTTTCAGCCAGTGAAACCGTTAGCCGCCGGACCTGACTCATGACTCCTTCGCCATCAACACTGATGGTAAAAGCCAATTTGTTGACGCTAGCCGGAAGCTTGGACAAGTTGAAAGTGTAGGAGGAATTCTTTCCGCTGTCGTTTTGGGTGATTTCATTATTGGGCGATGCCTTCTGGTTGTAAAAAACCATGTAGCGGTCATCGCTTAACTTTTCTTGGGCGTCTAGACCAAAGCAACATGTGTCATAATTGGCGTCGCCATCAATGGAAATCTGGATGGTCAGATCCTTTGAGTCGTTCAGATACTGGCCCAATTTTCCTCGAAAGCCGCGTTGAATTGAGTTTGTCATTTTCCCTTTTGGTAACTTTAAAGTTATTAGTTAATTTATAAAGATATCACGACTATATAAATGTTGTATTTATCAATTTTAATATATAATTTATGGCTATTAAGCTAAATAGTTACGCTGATTAAAATCCAATCATATAGCGATCATCAGAAACCCGTCCGCTACCATTATGGCCTAAACAAAAAAATCGCGGGCGTCCGGTCCATCAATTTTGATGCGTACATTTAGTGATTTACCAGATGGCAGGACGTTATCAAGTTTATCTCGACATCCTTTAATCACTTCTATCAATTTACCACCTCAAATATAATATTTATTAATAGTTAAATTTATTTAAACAAATCAACTTAAAATAGATAAATCTCGACAATGACCAGGTACCATGCTTTTGACTCCAAATAGTCTAGCCCTCTCAAGAACTATCCTCGCCCAATTCGCATGAACCGCCTTTTCACACATTCGGTCGGCCTGACGGAAAACCGCCGGATTCCGCGGGTCAAATATTGCTTTGGCCATCTCCAATTCTTCCTCACTCACCTGGTAAGCGGAATTTATTGTATCAATTTGGCATGGATGACTAGCAATCTTAGAAAATAAACCACGATTAATGTCTAAAGAAATCTCTAAGTTTAAAATATCAATGTTATTCATATCATCATAACACGGCGCGGTCAAATCAAAGCCCGATGGTTTAAACACATTAATGAGCCGGTCTATAGTATGACCGATAGGTGTTTCGTAGATGCTTTTCGAAATGTCCCTCTTTAAACTCAAAATACTAAACAAAAAAGCGGTACCGATGCAAATGGCTGATATTCTTGGCCGTATTCTTGAGCCTAATAGATAATCCCGAAGGCGATACAATTCTCTTAACTGGAACGCGACTTCAGTTTCAAGAGTCACAATAATCTCAAATTTATCACAGTTTACTAGAGCCTCAAAATAGGCTGGAAGAGAGATGCAATCCGCCTTTGGTATAACGAATCCGGTAATTCCCTCAATATTACGGAATTTAAGTATATAACTAAGAACTTCTGGTGTTCTAGGCCTAATAAACTTGAAAGGACCACCTGGCTCAAATTTAGTTATTAGTCGTTTCAAACTTTCCAGAGCTTTTGGCAAATCTCTCTCAATGATTAAATTTTCCGTACAAAAGACAATCGACCGCAAATTTTGGTATTTTACTCCATTTCCAATATCTTCAAGATCTCTTCGTAATGGAGAAAAATATATAGTAGCGCCATATTTTAACGAATTCATGTATTTATAACTATTAATTACTTACCAAAATATTTATTTTTAGTAGCGGCGCCAAACAATGAAACCACATAGAATTATTTAAAGAAAAGGCGTTATCGCCGGTATTAATGAATGTACTGTTTTCCCATCTACCATTTCACCAATGGCTTGCATCTTCCATTCATTTTGGTTACGATATA
Source organism: Deltaproteobacteria bacterium (assembly GCA_031273455.1). Taxonomy (GTDB): domain Bacteria; phylum Desulfobacterota; class Desulfarculia; order Adiutricales; family Adiutricaceae; genus JAIROO01. The sequence continues at coordinate 20,365 of JAISRZ010000050.1, forward strand.
ACTTAGTCATAATTAAACCCGTATGATTTCCACCACCAGTCAGAGTATAACGAGCAACCTCCTTTTGATTGCGATCGTCTACCAGCCGACAGTAGGCGTTCTCAACATCATTAAATGTATGCCCTCTAAAACTATTGACAGTAAAAACAAGATTCTTGATATTAGCAGGAATATTACCTAAATTTACAATAATCCGCTCATCATCACCTTCACCTGCGCCTGTCAGGTTGTCTCCAGTATGAATGATAGAACCATCATTACTCTTTAAGTGACCAAAATAAACAATATCAACTTGAATATTGTTCTCATCAAATAAACAGCATGATGCGTCAAGGTCAATGCTCGCGGACTTGCTAGAGAAGAATCCCTTCTTTTTTATAGGATCCCAGCCTAAGCCCATGACAACTTTGTTAAGAGAGCCACCTGATTCTTTATCAAGGGAAATTCTTTGCCCCTTTATAAGACTAATTGCCATAAAAACTCCTTTAAACTAATCACGATTGCAATTTCGCGACAGCTGTAACGAAGGGCTCAATAAGGTACAATAACGTGAGGTCCTTAAACCAATACTATAGTAGGGTAGCGAGCTGGCGCGGTGGCTACTTACCTCGTTTCTAGTCTCACACATATCAAACCGGGCATACCTGGTCAGTGTTCACTAGCGTTACGACCCGCTACACTCGCGGCCCCACTAAACGTGACTTTCCAAAAAGGCTTTAGACATCAACGCCAAAACTTTTAGCCAATGGCCCAAGTCCACCGTTAAATCCTTGTCCTATGGCTTTGAATTTCCATTCGCCTGAATGACGATAAATTTCACCGAATACCATGGCAGTTTCCGTACTCATGTCCTCTGACAAGTCAAATCGGGCGATTTCCTTGTTGTCCAACTGGTTTACGACCCTTATGAAAGCGTTGGAAACCATTCCAAAATTCTGACGCTTTATCACAGCGTCATGAATAGTGACGACCACGGATATTTTCTGGATATCATTAGGGACAGACTGAAGGTTGATTTTAATTACCTCATCGTCATTATCCCTAGCTCCAGTTGTGTTATCCCCGGTATGTTCGATAGAGCCGTCTAAACTCTTCAAATTATTTTAAAAAATGAAATCGTCTCCGGTTTTAACTTTGCCATCTTCTTTCAAAAGAAATGCCGAGCGGTCAAGTCAAACTCCGCTCCATCAGTAACCCTAGCATCCCAGCAAGCCCTACCAAAATTGATTGCGGTCCAGGAGTTTCTTTCTCGAAGGAAATATTTCCGCCTTTAGCCAATGAAACCGCCATTATGATAACCTTCGATGATTGCCCCCAAAAGGACTAGAAGGTTTCTTAAAGAATTTATACCCAGAAAAATATTGAAAATTACGGAAGTAAAGGTTGTACTATTTGAGCAGAACACGAATCATATAAAAATGTTATAGTATCTTGAACTTTATACTTCACTTTAAAAGTAAAACAATTTTGCTGTGTTGATTCTTTAAAATAAGCTTTTAAATCATCATATTCAATATTATCATCTATTATTAACCCAGCTTCCTTCTTTAATTCATTAAGACTTACTGTATATTTATTATTTAGAGAATAATATTTTTCTTCAGCCAGAGCAACAGCATGATAAGCATTTTGTGCGTATCGAATGTGTCTTTCTGCTCTATGATCAATATATGAAGAAATTAAAAAATATGAAATTAAAAATATTACTATAGAACTAAGTATTCCACCAAAAATACTAATAAACCTAGTTTTTCCATCTAATAAATCACCTTTACGGTCTTTAAATATACCTAGATTAATTAATATTAAGTCGATGATTGTCCAAATACCAAAACATCCTATTGACAATAACATTAGAATTCCAGTAAAGATTTTTCCTACATAAAATCTATGAATTCCAAATAGACCAAATATTAAGCATAAAAGTAAAGTTGTTGTATAGTTTTTAAAACTGCCTTTATTGTGCTTTAGTCTGCACTTTGGGCATAAACCTATACTTTTAGAGATTTCAACACCGCATTCAGGGCAAAAAGACATATTAAAAACCCTCAGCCGTTCTTAAGTGGTATTTATATCCCGGATTACAGCCTTGAGGCTCCCTAAAGAAATTACCGGGATTACTAGTGGACTCACAAATTGTGTCAACGTCCGTGACGCTGGCCCTAATCGCCTCACCATTTTCAACGCGGTGGCGAAATTGAGCCACAAGACAGATAATTAAACTAAAGCCTAAAGTGTAATTTCTTAAAGATCAATTTAGAGCGAATGTAGAGCTAACCTTATAGCGATTTCCTTTGGGCTACGCGTGATCCACTAAGACCAGCTAAGTCACGCGTTGTTCATGGTTAAAGTTTATAACAATCCATCCGCAATTTTTGCCTCCAAAACCACCAGGATGAAATTAATTTTTTACCAAATTATTTAATAAAATCATATAGTTAAAATAATATAGCGGTGGAGAGTTTAGACGCGACTATTTAATTATTGGATAGATAACGTATTGATTTTACAAGCATTTTTGACCGTTTCTCGTCTATTTTATGGTTATGTTTTCGCTCTTGAATCCGCGATTCACCTTGCGCCATAAGGCTTTGCGAAGCTGACTATTGTGATTTGGCCAAAAACGCCCCAATTTCGCCCAAGGGTCGATAAAAAAAATTTCGCTAAAAGAAGTAGTGGAAATGGACCACAATCTAAAAGCGTATTACGAGGCCGATGAAGGCTTCAAACAATTTGTGGAACGTTACAATCTGTTGGTTTCGACCCGGAAACTCGTAGACAGCGCAGACAAGGGGAGATTGAGCGATTTTTGCCGTGAGGGATAATCAATTAATCAGAGCCTAAGGCCTAGACGAGGGTATAGACAAGGGCATAGCCAAGCAAGCGATGAAAACCGCGATGGCGGCTTTCTAAGACGCGAAGTCAAGCCAAGATTTCCCTGGTATCGCTAAGACTTTGAGGGAATTAGAAATCCCTGAGAATGTTATTAAAAGAGCTCTTGAACAAGTCCAAAAATCAAAAGGCTCGAAAACTAAGCGCGGTTTAAAAAAGTGAGCCGTAATTTTATAAAATTATTACCGAACACTTGATATTTGCCAATATTCTATATCATAATAGTAAAATTAGATTCTTTTATTTTGTTAAGTTCTTGCGCTACGCGGTTCAAAATTCGGTTTAGCTAATTACTGGTTAATACACTAATTAATTTGACTATAATGATTAAAGACGCGCCAAATATTCCACCCCAGGAAGTACAGTAACCACCGGGTTTTAGGGTTTAACCGGCTATGCCAGTTGGCTTAAATTTACCAAATATAATGTCCTAACCATAACTTCTTATAGTCTGTTGGACTAAGACTAGATTAATTATATCTAATAGCTCTATTATTAAAGAAATTTTGGACGGGCCACCACCAAAAGCTAAAAACATAGAACGTCCCGGGCTTAAATGATCGGACTACGAATACGGTTATCATCGGCTTAGGTTGGCTGGGCGACTTTGTGAAGTTTACCTTACGGGCTTACGAGCTTACGAGCTTAGGGGGATCGGAAAATCGATAATGGACAGTTTGGTCTTGGATCTCGCCTACTTTGGCCACCAAAGGGAGGCCCTTCTCGCGCGACCTAAACTTAGCCGCCAGCTGGCTCTTTTCAAAACTAAAAGCCGTAAGGCCATAGGGTTCTTTTGGCCTTACGGCCATAAATAGCCGCGAGGGAAGTTATCCGAATCTTAGGTTAATCGTTCCCTAGGGTTAATCGCTCCCTAGGAAAGGCCGCTCCGAGCTAAAAAGAAAACCCTTGGCCTTCCGGCGGCAGTCATCTTGGGTCAGGGGATCCGTAGCGGTTAAGTAAGCCACTAAACAAGCCTGGCCAAAAAGTAAGGCCTCTTGGTTGGTTAAAAGATCCCGTAACTTTTGGGCCCCATTGTCTTTAAGATCCGCTAAGATCCTTTTAACCAGCTCCTCGTCCCGGGCGTTGGCCAGGATAAACTCCGCGATCTTTTGGGAGTCTTGACCGAGCTTAATGGCTAAAGCCATTTTGACCCAAGCGTTGTCCTTGGTTAAACCAGCTACGGGCTCTTGGGCTTGATACTCCGCGATAACTTCCGGCCTCGCCCCAACCGAGGCGGCGATTAAAGGCAAAACCTCCGTCCGAAAGGAGCCGGTGACTAGGTTCGCGGCCTCGTCCACCCGGCCCAAAGCCAAAAGATGATAGACCTTAGCCTCCCCTAAATCGCGATCTGGATCAATGGGATCTATCCCCAGCTCCAAGGTGGCCTTTAGACTTAGGTCGGGGGCGTAAACGTTTAGATCCGCGTAGATATCAAAGCCGCCTAGACCTAAGAAGCTTTCCACCCGGCCAAAGTTATCGTACTCGGCCAAAAGAGCCTTGGGGTTTAAGGTCACCACGTCCTTCCAGACATCGTAAGCCCCTTGGTAATAACCCGAGTCAAACTCCAAGCGGCCCAAAGCCACGGTTAAATCATTATCGTTTTTTAGTTCCTTTAACTGCTCGGAAATGAAAGGCAGTTTGGTGTCTTTAGGCAAGCAATAGGCGATGAGCGACCTTTCCGCTTTCCGGCTTTGCTCTAAGGCCATGCGGGAAAAAGTGTCCAAGCACAAGGCCTCCCGGCCCGATTGGTCCTCCAAGGAATACAATAGCTTTCTAACTAAAGACGTATCCTGATAAAACTCTAAGCGCTGATAAAAGGCCGCTTTAGCCTCTTTGGGGAACCACTGGGCGAACCGTAAATGCCAGAGGTGGGTCCACTCGTCCCAGGTGGCGTTAAAGAGGGCTTGGGCCTTTATGAGCTCAAAAAGGGTCTTATCCTGGCTCTTGCGGAAAATCTGACTGGGCTTTAAGGCGTTCAGGAGGGTGACCGGGTTCGGCCCGACCACCACGCCTAAACCCAATAAATCCCCGGATTTAGAGACCGGGGGGAAAAGCTCCCGGGGCTCTTCCCGGATATCGGAAAAAACCGTATACACGTTGGCGTTGACGTAGTAAAGCTTCGGGGCCCCTAAAGGCAACCTCTGGCTCCTAGTGATATCGGGCTTTTCGCCCACCCGGCCCCTAAGCTCCACCAAAGGGGCGGCCCCGGCCACGTTGTAGACCAAAGTCCGCTCTAAGTCGTCTTTTTGGGGCGGGATTAAATCGACCTTCTCGATAAAAAAGTGGCCGTCCGCTAGATACGTCTCAATGGCCACTTTGGGGTCGCTTAAGGTCAATAACTTAACCGAGCGGGCCCCTAAGACAAAGGGGTTCCCGCCCTCAATCAAAACGTCAATGGCCGCGGACAGCCCATTAACCACTAAGACCCGGCCCGCTTTCGGGGCGGGGGCCAAGATGGTGAAACGCTTACTGACAACCATAAAAAACAAAGCCAAAACGAGTAAGACCACGGTGATGGCGGTTATGGCCTTTAAGGGCCGTTTGGCTTTAGGGACTTTTAAATTAATTTCTTTAATTAGCCTAGGGGCGCTCACTGGCTCCGGGGCCTGGCCCACGGTTTTGGCCCCGCTTAACCCTAGGGACACCAGCTCTTCAGCCGCTAAGATCTGATCGAGGGTATTAAGCCGCTCCACTTCCAATAGGTCGCTCACCCGAGCCGCCTCTTTGGCCACGGCCCGACCGCGCTTAAGGTTAACGGTCTTTTCTGGGCTTAAGGAGGGGATTTCCGGTAAGGCCCCGATTAACTCATTTAATTTTTCGTTAAAGCCCCGGCCATAATCGCTGGACCCATCGCGCTCGGCCCGCTCCCCTAAGGTTTTAAGCTCCAAGATATTGCGGTTTAAAAAACGGCGCCGCCCGTTTAAGCTAACTAAATACTCCTCCCAGCCTAAACCCAGTTTTTTTCCGGCCTTAACCCCCTCATCCCGGAGTCTTTCCTGACGCAAAAGTAAGCGTTTTTCCAAGGACGAAAGGCTCTTTAATAGATCCAGCTTTTCTTGGGATTTAACCGGGTCCAAGGCCTTGGTTCCGCTCAAATCTTTTAAGCGCTCCAAGATATTGGCTCTTTCGGCGATGGCCTCGGCGATGTCCGGCGGATAAGGGTCGCTATCGGGATGATAGGAAAACCTTTCCTGGCCAAAACTACGGATCTCGGCTAAGGGCCCCAAAAGATACAACCCCCGGTACTTGGGGTTTTGATGTTTCCCCTTAACCACGGCGGGGTCTAAAGGATCGATCCCCAGATCCGGGGCGCTTACCTCCTCGGGGCCATTTAAATCCTTCTCGTCCAAAGGGGTCTTATGGGCCTCTTCGGGGTTAGGTGGCTTAAATTCACTCGACATATATTATTCTACTTAAAGGTCAAGATCTAAAATATCAAAAGGAGCACAAAAATTTTAAAATGGTGGTCACCCCAAAGCCGCTCCCGCCTTCGGGCCCACTGGGGCTTTTGCCGTTCTTCCGAGCCGTCCCCGCGATGTCCAAATGGGCCCAAGCCACGTTGGGTTTAATAAACCGCCTTAAGAAAAGGGCCGCCATGATGGCCCCGCCGGACCGGGTGGCCGCTTGCTTAAAATCGGCGAGATCGCTTTTTAAATCATCCTCGTAGACGTCCAGTAAGGGTAAGGGCCAATAGTTCTCCCCGACCTGTTGCCCAGCCCTAAGTAACCCGCTTTTTAAAAAGTCGCTGTCCGTAAATAGCCCAGCGCATTTTTCCCCTAGGGCCACTAAGCAAGCCCCGGTTAAAGTCGCGATGTCAATGATGTAATCCGGTTGGTAACGCTGGGCCAAGGCCAAACCGTCGGCTAAAAGGAGGCGCCCTTCAGCGTCAGTGTTAACGATCTCCACGGTTTGCCCGGAGAGGGTGGTGATAATGTCCCCCGGGCGATAGGCCGTGTGGCTGGGCATGTTCTCAGCTAAAGGGAGGATCCCGATGACCCGATGGGGGACCTTTAAGGCCGGTAAAGCCTCCATCACGGCTAAAACCACGGCGGCCCCGGACATGTCGGTCTTCATTTGGCTCATGCCCTCGGCGGGCTTTAAGCATAAGCCGCCGCTATCAAAGGTGACGCCCTTGCCCACTAAAACCACGGTCTTGGAGCTCCGAGCCCCGCCCGGGTACTCCAAGATGACTAAACGCGGGGGTTTGGCGCTTCCTTGGCCCACGGCCATAATCCCGCCAGCCCTTTCCGCTAAGAGCTGGCCCTCGTCCCAAACGGTCACTTTCAGTTTTTCCCGGTTGGCGATGGTCACGGCCATCTCCGCCAGGGCCGTGGGGTCCAAGTGGTTGGCCGGCAGATCGGCTAACCGCCGCGCCTGGATCTGAGCCTCAGCGGCCACTTGGGCCCGGCTAATGATGGATTTCGGGCGGGTTAAGGGGGCTAACTGCTCAGCGTTCCAGAAGGTTAAGGTTTTTAAAACGCTAGACGGTTGGTCGGTTTGGGTCTTGTAGTTAAAGCGGATTTCCGCGCCTAAGCGCGATCCAATAACCGTGAGCTCCAAGGCTTGGGAGGTGGAGAACTTAGGTAAGATGGGCACGGCCACCAAGGCCTCGCGTAAGGCCAGATCGGTTAAAACCTTGGCCGCCGTGGCCCCGGCCTCGATTAAATGGACCGGGGCCAGTTTGTCATAAGACCCTAAGCCCACCAAAATGAGCCAGTTTTCTCGCTCGGGAAAGTAGAGAGGCAGAGTTTCTAAATAGTTTCCCTTAAAGGAGCCCATGGCCAAAAGGAGTTGCACGGTTAGACGAAAGGAGGCCAATTCCGGACGATCCTTCAGGCTCGCGGGCCCTTGGGTCAGAAAGAGGACGGTCGCCGGCCGCACTGGGCCATTAATAAGCTCAGAATTGTATTTAAAAATCATGGATCCTCTCTAAAAAGAAGTTATTGAGCGCCTTATAGCTTAATTAAGCCTTAAGCGCCCCAGCCTCGCCGCTTAGGCCAAGCAGTTAATGGTTTCTTTAAAGGTCCGAAAATGGCGGGCCAAGACCTCGCCCGGTCGAAAATAGTGGCTCTGCGGCCCCGCCGCCTCCACGCAAAAAGAGGCCACCGTGGAACCTAAGCGACAAGCGGTGATAATGGCCTCGTTATGGGCCAAAGCCTTTAAGATCCCGGCCCGGTAAGCGTCGCCCGCCCCAGTGGGGTTAACCAGCTCCTCAATGGGCCCGGGCATAATGTGCTGGGACCCTTTGGGGGTGGTCAAGCGACTCCCCTCGCCGCCTAAGGTGGTGACGATGGTGGTGGTGTATTGGAAAAGCTCCTCGACCTTTAGCTTCGTCCGCTCTAAAAATAGATCCAGCTCGTACTCGTTGGTGATGAGCATTAAAGACCCATCCAGCATGTCCAAAAGCTCCGGGCCCGTAAAGGCCGGAACTTGTTGGCCCGGATCGAAGATAAACCGCACCCCCAAGTCCCGGTAGAGCCGACAGAGGTTTTTCATGTCCGCTAAACCACCCGGGGCCACGATGGCGAGGTGCTGGTCATAAGGCTGCGGTAAACTCGCGGGCTCAAAGGAAGTCTCTTGGCTCATGGCCCCGGAGTTAAAAAAGGTTAATTGGTTACTAGCCGCGTCCGTGCAAATATAAGCCCCGGCCGTGGGTTTAGTGGCTAAAGCCACGTAAGTGGTGTCTAAACCAAACTCCTTTAACCGCGACAAATAAACTTGCCCCTCGGGATCTTGGCCCACCGCCGATATAACCAAAGGCGACTCCCCCAACAAATGGAGGTTGTAAACGATGTTCCCGGCGGTGCCGCCGGGGGCCGTTTCCACCTGATCCACTAAAAAGCACAAGTTAATGTAATCGATCTTGTCAGTGAGAATATGGTCCTTAAACTCTCCGCCAAAACTGGAAAAACGGTCATAGGCTAAAGAGCCGGAACAGATAATGGCCATACCAAAAATTTCCTCATTTAAAATGTTTTATAATTAAAGATCATTAACCAAAAGAAGGTCGCTCTTTTGATTAGCCTATTAATAATGGCCGTAAGCCACCCTAGTTATGTTTTATTCTCACGGTTTATCTTAACGATTTTATCTTCACGATTTTAACTTAAAGGGCTTTCCTAGACACTAAAGGTCAATTAAACTTTTAGTGAAGCTTTGGCCTTGGGACTGGGACTTGGAGCGAAAACGGACGTTAATGGCCCCCATTAAATTAGTGAAAACCCGGGACATCAAAGGTTGGGGCCCGGGTAAAAAGACCAAGGGCTCCGATGAGGAGATCCCGCAGGACTCATGGAGAAGCTCGCTTAATAAAAAGAGTTTGTCCGCCTCCACCGTGAGCGAGCTGACGTCCTTATGCTGATGGCGCGTCTCCCCCCAACCGGTCCGGTAGATAACGTCCAGGGAGCGAATGATCCGCCCCTCCACTGGCTCCTCAAAGTTAAAGGTCAAAAGAACCGGGCCTTGGGCCTGGGCCTGCCAGATGGTCTGGGGGTTTAAGGTGTGAAACTTAATGGGCGGAAACAATTCCGCTAGTTTTTCCAAGTACTCGTTTAAGCGCTCTAAAGAAAGAAAATCCGTGTCCAGGGCGGACAACCGAACTTTGGTCTCCGGCCCATAAAGCTGGTTACTGACTAGCCAAGCCGCGGCTTTAGCGGCTCTGGCGGTCTGGTAAATGGCATCGCTTGGCACAATGTCGCCCTCGTCCTCCAGCTCCTCGGGCCAGGCGTAGACCGTCCAACCGCTCGTTTCCCTTCGGAACAAAAACCGCTTGGAAAGGTTCTCCCTTAAGATGTGGGAGGGCAGAAGCTCCACCGTGACCTCGGCCCCGCCCAAACGGCCCAACATCCGGGCGGCCATGGGGGCTAAAACCTCGTTCTGGGCGTCCACTTGCCCGGGAAAGTTGGTCATAAGGTGGTTAGCGATGATCATGTAGCAACTAAAAAGGAGCTTAATAAGCTCCTGGGCCTCAGCCGATTTTTCGGCGTTGGTCCAGTTGTCGTAATCGCGTAACCGCTCCAGTTTGCCGGGGGGCCAAGCCCACTCCTCGCGCCAGCGATTTAAGGCCCGAGTTTTGGGGTTGGTCGGGCCTTGGTTCCGGGCGTCCAAGTGGTCCGAGGACCGGCCCAAGACCTTTAAGACCGCCGCTTCCCGGGCCAGATCCAATAGCTTCGGCGACAAGCGCCGCGAGACAAAGTCAATGACCCGATCCACGGTCACCGTGTAGGGATCCACTGGCAATTCCTCGTTTTTAGCCGAAAAAACTTTGTCCCGGACGATTTCGCAAAGGAGAGGGCTCTGAAACTCCGTTTCCACGGCCTCCATGATGGGCATGATCTTTAATAAGCCCTTAAAAGGATCGTGCTCGGATTTACAAGTTAACCACATGGCCGAGGCCAGGTACTCCTGGGGCCGGGGTTTAGCCGGAAAGCCCAAGTCCACAAAGAAAGGCGGCTCTTTCTCCCAGGCCAAAGGGGCTAAGATTTTAGCCGTTTCCTTATACTCCTCCGGGGTTTTCTCCGGGGGCCAAACGCACCACAGGGGGTGACGGCCAGCCACGTGCAAAATGGTCCGAAAGAGCTCCTCAATAAGAAGCATGGGGGCCACTTCCCCATCCCGCTCCTCGCTCAGAGAGTTTAAGCGGCCTTGGCCTAAAACGGCCAAATCAATGGGGTAAAAATTGGCCTCAGTGTGGTTCTCCTCCATGGCCCAGCGGGTGATGGCCGCCAGTTTCTCCCGAAAGAGCCTTAAACCATTTTCAGTGAACCGGTCCGGGTTGTAACAGACCCAGTAATCCAGATCCGAACGGGAGGTGTGGCCCACCGACCCAGAGGAGCCAATCAAAACCAAGCACTCCACGGCCAGAAAATCCGGCTTCCGGTCCAAGTAGGGGTCGGAAAAAGGCCGAGGGTCAGGAAAGGGGTTGTTTTTTAGCCAAACGTCATAGAAGACCAGGCCATGGGGGGTCTGGGGATCGCTTAGGTACCCGGGCAGATCCGGGTGGTTATGGTGCAAAAGAGCTGGGGCGAGGTCAAAAGTCCGCTTAAACCCTGGGGTGGCCAGGGTTCTTAAGTCTCTTATCCTAGCCTCGTTGTTCCGAAGGAGGTAAGAAAGACGCGATTTTAGGGCCGCTTCTAAGCTAGCCATTGGGGGCGGGATTAGCTCATCCATGTGTTCTAGAATAAAGTTTAAAAATGGTTTGGTCAATGGTTAAAAGGCGTAATCGCGCCGATTTATGACCAAAATTAGGGCCTGACCTTTTTTCCCGGTTTTAAGGAAAGAACGCTAGCTTGGTTTTTCGCGTGGTTAAAAGGAAATAGGCTGATTATTAAACAAAAACAGTTTATTGTATCTAATTATATTTGGGAAAATCATTATAATCGCTACTTAAATCTTATCATATTATTTTACTTTAAGCAAATTCCTAAAAACCTAAGTTCAAGCTCGGGCCAGCCCAAAGGTTAACTTCGGCCAGAGCGGTAGGTCTAAGAAAAGAGAAACCCGAAAAAAAAGAAAAAAAACTTCAGATTTGGCTAAAGTTCCCCGCCAGGTTTTCCGATAAGACAAGTGATAAAGGAATCGAGGTCAAGCTAACAAAGTAAATGAGCTTGACCTAACCCTTTGGCCCAAAATGGATTGACGGCCACGCTTGTCCGGGAGGGAACCCTATGTCTTTAATCATTAACCACAATATTAACGCCATGAAGGCCGCTCACAACCTAGGGACCCTGTATAATCGCCTAGGGAAAAGCGTGGAGCGGTTGTCCTCAGGCCTTCGGATCAATAACGCCGCTGACGACGCCGCTGGATTGGCCGTCCGAGAACTCATGCGGGCCGACATCGCGGCCATTGAGCAGGGCGTGAGAAACGCGGCCGACGCTTTAAGTATGGTCCAAACGGCGGATGGGGCTTTAGGGGTCATCGACAACCTACTCTGCTCCATGAGATCCTTAGCCGAGCAGGCCACTAACGCGACCTATTCCACCTCCTTTCGGGAGATGATCAATTCCGAGTACCAGGCCATGGCCGCGGAAATCGACCGGATCGCTAACACCACCTCCTTTAACGGGATCAAGCTTTTAGACGGCTCGCTAAGCTCCTTAAACCTAGGTCGCGGGCTTTTAGTCCACTTTGGCATCCAAAACTCTTACCTGAACGACTACTATTACATTAAAGCCGATGACGTTAGGGCCACTTCGTCCACGGGTTTAAGGATAGGCGGCGATGGTCAAACCGACATCTGGAGCACTGGAGCTTATAACGGTCTACCCTATAGCGAGACTATAGGGTGTTGCGGGGGCGGCTTTTCCGGTTTAGACGAGACCCTTCAGTCAACGAGCGCCCAGGCTTTTATGTATGGCTACAACTGGGATAACACCGCCGCCAACGACACCAAGCTTTTAAGCGCCCACTACGTCGCTGGTCGCTATAACGCCGGCTCCGGGGCCACCTTGGAGGAGATCGCCTCCCTGGTCAACAAAGGGACGCAAAGCCGGGTGGTCGTGAACATTTCGGGCTCCATGACCAACAATAGCGCGAACTACACCATGGTTTGCCTCGGCGATGACGAGGCCTATTATTTCGCCAGCGCCGACTCGGGCGTAAACGCCGCTAAATCCGCCGCGGGTAGCGCTAGCGTGGTTAAGTCGGTGGACGCGGCCACCGCCTCAGCTTTGGGCGAAGCCATTAACCTTAGCTCCAAAAATTTCTGGGCCATGGTCGAGGGGAGTAGTGTCTATATTTTCGCTAAAGACCCAGGTAACCATAATGACTGGAAAGCCCAAGAAAAAGGCACCTCAGCCAAAAACCTTTCGGCTCTAACTTTCACCAATGTCTTAACTGGGGTCACTGACTCGGCCATAGCCTCCTTCTCTTTAGGCGGGCAAAAATGGGCCGCGATGGAGTTATCCGAGACCGGCCATGGGAATGTGGCCGTGGCCTTGGTGGGCCATGACATTGGGGATGGGAAAGATATCCGGATCTTAGACGGCTCGGACACAACGGTTATATCCGCCGTGGAAGGCGTGACAGCCAGCTGGGTCATTACCCGTTTAAGCCGGTCTAATTTCACCGAACTCCAGGACGCCGCCGATGGGGATTGGGACGGCTCGCACATCCGGACTCAGGAAGCTGGCCAAAAGGCTTTTGAGGCGGTTAATGAGGCCATTATCAGTAAAGACGAGATCCGGGCCAAGTTCGGGACCATGGCCCAGCGCTTGGAGGCCACCATTGAGACCATGTCCATCCAAGCCCTCAACACCCAAGCCGCGGAAAGTCGCATCTCTGACGTGGACGTGGCCGCGGAAATGACCGAGTACACCAAAAACAATGTTTTAGTCCAGGCCGCGACAGCCATGCTGGCCCAGGCCAATAGTCTCTCCAACTTGGCTTTAACTTTGTTAATGTGACGTTTTAGCCGCGCGGACTATCTAAAGCCGCCCATCGTTATGGGCGGCTTTTTTGGCTTCTATTTTCTTTGCGCCGCTAATTTTAAACCACGCCCTTAAACCCAGCCCAAGCCCTTTTTTTTACCATGGCCTTAAGGCTCCAGCGCGCTTCAAGCGACATTATAGTTTTTAAAGCGAAATATCCATAAGAGTAACTATTTTAGTTCTTAAAGGCTAGTCTACGGCCCACCAGAATAGCTTAAAGACTAATTCAGCGGCTAAGACGCTTTCCCCCCTTTTAGCCAAGTCCCCCTAACCGCCCCATTTTCGGGGCGACAGGAATTTTAAATTTGGATTAGGGATCATTTTAGGAATTCCTTGATTTAGAAGGTTTTAAGGCAATTTTTCCTTATTGAGAATCTAGAAAAAAAAGAAAAAAGAGAAAAAATTTTCCAAGTCCCTTTGGGCTTTTTCTACGCATTCAGCGTAGATTCTGGTTTCCTCATCGGCGCTCAGGATTTGGAGTTGCTCACAGGCCTTTCCAATCTTGGGACTTAATTTAGCCACTTTCATCAAAACTCCACCTTATTTTTCCGTGGGGGCCGGGCCAAACATTAAGGGCCACCAGAAGAGTCTAGCGGCCCCGAGTAAGGGAAAGAGGCGAAGAGCTGAAAGAAAACGCGTAACTCTTGGCCCTGACCTAGCTAAAAAGAAAGAATCTTGGCTTAAAGGTCAAGCCCTAGAGCCTTTTGGCGTCTTTAACGTTCAAGGGGAGAGCTCATTTTTTTTGATTTAAGCTCTTTTTAAAATTAGATAACCATTTTTTGGTGGTTCCCAT
>JAISRZ010000059.1 GCA_031273455.1 Deltaproteobacteria bacterium
TGTCCAAGGGGTTTTTGTGGGGGGGATTTTGGTCGGGGGGATCATTAGCTGGGGAATTGGCGGTTAATAAGACCAGAGCCACTAAACCCCAGAACGCGCCTAGCCATAATTTTTTTAAAAACATAATGAGCCACTTAAGAGAAAAACCATAGACGTAAAATTGAGGCTAATCTTAAAAGATGGAGTTAAGCTTTCCGGCTTAGGCCAGACAATTTTCTCAGTCTAGATGGCGGTTTTTGATTTTAACTAATCTAGGTAAGCCTATTAGCCGTTAAATAGCTAAATAGAGCGTTAAAAAAAAGGGGGCGCAATAGGCCCAAATAGCCTATTCGCCCCGGCGTGACGTTTAGCCTTTAATGGTTAGGGTCGCCCAACCTTATTTCTTTAGGGCCTCGAAAGCGGCGATGATTTTGTCTCTATTGGCGGTTAGGAGTTTTTTCTCCTCGTCGGACAGTTTCAAGAAGGGGGCGTCCGGGGCTGGAATGGATTTGGGATCCGCGGCCGAGATGGCCATGAGGCCAAAGGGAATTTTTTCCGAGACGTAATTGAACCGGATGGAGGAAATTTGATGGTCTTTGGCGAACTTCAACCATTCGCCTTTGATGTCATACTGAGGATTCTCTTGCATTTTCGCCATAAAATCCTTGGATTTCCCCACGTACTCCAGATAAACGTCAATGTCCCTCTGGGTGAGCGGGCCTTCCTTGTTTAAATCATCCACAGTGATGGTATCAGGATCTTTATCCTGGGCCAAGGCGGTGAAGGTGAAGGCCAAGGACAAAGCGAGGACGCAAAGGAAGGAACAAAGCGATAATTTCTTTAAAAACATAAAGATCCTTTCTGAATAGAGAAAACTTAAGAGGTAAATAAAAAGATAATATTAAGAAATTGAATTAAACGTCCTGAAATTTTCGTATAACGGCTTTAGGCTTTAAGAACCCCAAAAACCCGAATAAGGGGTTTTTTCGCTCGACAAACCAAAAACTTCTGGGGATATTATATTAAAAAGCCCGAAAAATAAAGCCAGAGCGGTCTTAATTTAATATCAGTTTAATTTTAAAATTAGATCCGCGATTTAACGTATATTAAGCTTAATGATGGTTATATATATTATAGTTAATAATAATTAATTATTTATATCGCTTAATAACTGTAATTTAAAGCTCCCCAACCTTTGACCCCGCTCTGGGACCTTTACCCCCGCCTACCCATCTTAAAAACGCCTTATAGCCCCCGATCTCGAGCCCTTAAAACCAGAATAACCGTTTTCGTTAAGTTATATCCGTAAAATAGCCAATAACCTTTTCTTGACAAGCGGTGACCACGATCATAAATTAGCTTTAATAGTCTTACCGCTAAGACGCGTCTTTTGCCCCTTGTTCGTTTCCGCCCCTGGGTGGCGTTCGGGTAAATTCGCTAAGTCAAAAAATTTCCGCCCTTATCTAGCCCGGCTTTTCGCGGCCCTACCTGGATCTAAAGGGAGCGTTTGACCATTCTGGCCTTCTTTCTTGGAGTTTAAGGTGTTTAGCCCTAAGTCGCCCCCTTTAGAGTCACCCCCCGCAAAACCGCCTTTAGACCCTAGGCCTCGGTCTTTGATGGTGGATATGGGCAAATCCTACGGGGGATTCCACTTTAAAGCCGCCTTTACCCTAGCCGAGCCGGGGATTACGGTGGTTTTTGGCCCTTCTGGGGCCGGTAAGACCACTTTGTTAAATTTATTGGCCGGGTTAAGTCAGCCGGATTGGGGTTTTATCCGCTACCAGGAGCGGACCTTTTTTGACGCGGCTAAAAAACTTTTTGTCCCCCCGGAAAAAAGGCGCCTTAGTTGCGTCTTTCAAGAATCTCGGCTCTTTTCCCATTTTTCCGTCCGGAATAACCTCCTTTTCCCGGCCCGTTTTGGGGGTCGGCCTTTAGAGCCCGGCTCCTTTGACCGGGTGGTCGAGCTTTTGGGCTTAGAAGGTCTTTTAGACCGCCGGACCATAACCCTGTCCGGCGGGGAGGCCCAGAGGGTGGCCATTGGCCGGGCTTTACTGGCCAAGGGCCAATTATTGCTCATGGATGAGCCCTTATCGTCTTTGGACCGGGAGCGGAAAACCGAGCTTTTGGGGTATATCGCCGCCATCCCCCAGCGTTTTGGGACCCCCACGCTTTACGTGACCCACGCGGAGGACGAGCTAGAGCGCTTAGCCGATCGGGTTTTAACCATAGAAGGCGGCCAGTGCCACTTATTGTCTAGACACGAGTTTTTTAACTCACAACTCCCTTTGGCCGGCTAGGGGGAACCTACGGTCGGTTAAACGCCTTTGGAGGTCTTTATGAAAAAATTATGGGGATTGGTCTGGGGCCTCGCGGTTTTGGGCTTAATGGCCCAACCGGTTTTGGCCCAAACTAAAGAGGTGGATATCGTCCGAGTGACCACCGGGGCGGGTTACAAAACCATGGTCGAGGAATTGGCGGCGGCTTTTAAAGCCGCGGGCCAGCGGATTGAGGAGATGTACGGTGGGCATATTGGCCAGATGGTGGCCCAGATGGCCCAAGGGAGTGGGGCTAACTTAGTCATCTCCGACCAAGCCACCTTGGAGGCCGTGGCTAAAGACGTTAAGTTTGACCAGTTCACCGCCTTAGGCGACACGGTCTTGGTTTTAGCTTATCGAAAGGGGATTGAGCTTAAAACCCCGGAGGATCTTTTAAAGCCCGAGATCGCCAAAGTGGCTCATCCTGACCCGAAAGCGGCCATCTACGGGCGGGCGGCGGCGGCCTTTTTAAAGTCCACTGGTTTAGGCGATAAACTAGGGGACAAGGTCATGTCCGTCTCCTCGGTCCCCCAGGTTCTGGCTTACCTCATCTCCGGGGAGATTGACGCGGGTTTTGTCAACCGGGCCGTTCTCCGGGCCGCGGGCGACAAACTTGGCGGATCCTTGGAGCTAACCTCCGGTTACCCACCCATCCACATGATCGCGGCCACGCCCCAAGGTTTAGCCGCTGACCCCAAGATTAAAGCCTTTGTGACTTTTTTAGGCGGGCCCCAAGCTAAGGAGATCTTAAAAAAATACGGGATTGAGAGCTAACCTTTGACTTTAAGCGAAATCGGGCGGGAGTTAGGGTCTTTTCCAACGCGTCTGACCCTCATGGTGGGGCTCTTCTGTCTAGGTCTCCATCTAGTGGTCAGTTTGCCTTTGGCCTTTTATCTTTCTGGCCCCAAAAACTGGGCCAGAAGGATCTTGGCCTTTTTGGTGACCTTGCCTTTGGTCTTTCCGCCCATCGCTTTGGGCTTTATCCTGTTAAGCCTTTTAGGTCGGAACGGCCTTGTGGGCGCGCCTTTAGAGTCTTGGTTGGGGTTAAGGATCGTCTTTAGCCAAGCTGGGGTCATTTTCGCCGGCTATATCGCGGGGTTACCCTTATTCGTTCGGCCTTTGGCCGCGGCCTTACGCCGGGCGGAAATTAAAAAACTGACCCAAGCGGCCCGGACCTTAGGGGCTGGGCCCCTAACCACGGCTTTAACCGTGACCGCCCCGCAGGTCAGCCAAGTTTTGGGCTCCGGGCTCTTACTGGCTTTAGCCCGAGGCGTAGGCGAAGTTGGGGTGACCATGATGTTAGGCGGGAATATCGTGGGCCGGTCCAACACCTTATCCTTGGAGATCTTTAATAGCGTCTCCCACGGTGAGTTTGATCGGGCCATGGCCCTCTGTTTTATTTTGGCGGTCTGCGGTCTGGTTTTTTACCTCCTTTTTGAAAAAATAACGCCTAATGGCGAATAAAGTAATTAAAAGGACTTAAGTTTCCAAGAGATTATCCACCCTGGTTTTTTGGCCTTAGTCCGCGGAGCTAGGCCTATAATCCCCTAAATTTTGGACCATAGGGGCCGATTTTTGGCGCCCTCCTTCAGGCTAACCCACCTGGGCGTAACCTACGGTATAAGGCGAAACCCTAGGCCCGGCCTAGGGTTTCGGTTTAAATGACCCTTAAAGGCCGCCTGGATAAAACCCCCCTAAATGGGGAAAAAGGCCAGCCGAAAATATTTTCTTAGATACGCTTGATTCTCCTCAAATTTTATGATAAATTTAGAAACATATTGATACGCGAAGCCAACTAAAATAGAATTGTCCCCAAAACTTAAGCCTGTTACGCGCCAGGTTTTTTTTAGTTTTCCTTAACTAAACTACCTAATGTTAGTATGTATTTTCGGTCGAGCCGTTAAGCTCGATCTAGCCGCAAGTTGGCCTCCTAGGCCACTTAGCCAAGAATTTAGATAAATTTAGGCCCCTAAAATTTGGAGGCCTTATGGCCCCAAAAATTCTAAAAAAATGGGCGCCAAAAAGCCCAGCTCCAACTTTTAGGCTTAGTTGGCTCTTAAACCTCTTTTTTTACTTAATATTTTTTATTTACCTAACAATTTTCAAAAAAGTTGTTACTTATTCGTTTTTTCTTTATGCGCCTAAATTTTTAATAGGTACGCGTCTTTCTTTTACAATAAGTTAAGGATTTTTTCTTTTTAAACGTTTTTTAGTTTTTACCAGTGATTTAACCTTAACTTATGGCTAAAACGCTTCCCTAAAGAAAATCCCCGCGCCTCTGGCGTTAAGTTGGCCCATTAGGTCGGCCAGAGCCACAAGGAGGGTCTATCATGAAAAAGATCCTGGGGTTTTTAATCTTACTGACAGCTTGCTTAGCCGTATCCGCTAGTTCGGCCATTGGGGCCAAGACCGTCCCCAAGGTGGCCACGGGCGTGGGCTTTCAAGCTCTGGTGGCGGAACTGGCCGCCGCTTATCGGGAAACTGGTGGGCAGATAGAGGAGATTTACGGGGGCCAAATACCCCAGATGGTCTGTCAACTCGGGACCACTGGCGGGGCTAACCTGGTCATCTCCGATAACGCCACTTTAGAGGACGTCTCCGAGTTATTGACCTTTGATCGGTATTACCCTTTAGGCGACACGGTCCTGGTCCTGGCCTTTCGGCAAGGGCTGGAATTAAAGTCGCCCCAAGATCTCTTAAAGCCCGAAATCGATCGGGTGGCCCACCCTGACCCGCAAAAAGCCGCCTACGGTCGGGCGGCTAAGGCCTTTTTGGTCTCCTCGGGGCTTCTAGAGCGCGTGGAAAACCATCTGGTCACCTTTAACTCGGTGCCCCAAGTCATGGCCAGCTTAATCGCTGGGGAAATTGACGCGGGCTTTGTTAACCGCATGGCCATTAGAACCTTTGGGGACCAGATTGGCGGCTACATTGAGATCCCCAATGGTTATCCGCCCATCCACTTGGGTCTAGTGACCTTAAACGGTGGGGACTCCGATCCCGGGTTAGGGGGCTTTTTACACTTTATCGCGAGCCCCAAAGCCCGAGAGATCTTGCGTAAATACGGGGTTAAACCTTAAGTTTAATCGCCGCTTAAAGATTTTCGATCCCTTTAGCCCACATGGGCGACCCTTTTAAAAAAAGCCTGTCCGCTAGAAATTAAAAGGGTATAATAGCTTGGCCGCCTTGGGGGGCTAAAGGGATCCTTTTTTCGCCTAAAACCATAAAGCCTAAAAACATAAAGATGGTCTCGCCAAAATTTATTAATCCCGGACACTACCCCCCCCAATCTTACGGCCCCAACCTTTAGCCCCTCAACTTTATCCAGGGTTAGCTATTTTTAGTTGGCCTTGGCGGATGACCCGAAGAGAAGAGCCATGTTTCTTTATCCGGATAGTTTTGTCGAAAGTCTGTTATTAGAGGATCTGCCTTTAAGCGATTTAACCTCCCAAGCCTTTAACGTGGATACGCAACCCGGCCAGATCCGGGCCCTAGCCCGGGAGACCGGGGTGGCCGCTGGGGTGGAAGTGGCGGTTAAGCTTTTTTTAATGGTGGGGGTTAAAGCGGAAAGCCAAGTAAAAAGCGGCGAGGTCCTGGCCCCGGGGCAGGCGCTTTTTACGGCCACTGGCCCGGCGGGGTTACTCCACGCGGCCTACAAAACCGCCCAGAACGTTTTAGAGTATAGTGGGGGGATCGCCACCCGGGCGAGGCTCATGGTTAACCGGGCTCAAGAGGTGGGTCAGGCTGAGGTCTTAGTGACCCGGAAGCACTTTCCGGGAACCAAAAGGCTCTCCTTAGCCGCGGCCGTGGCCGGGGGGGCGAAGATCCATCGGACCGGATTATCCGATTCCATCTTGGTTTTTGACCAGCATAGTTTGTTTTTAGGCGGGTTAGCTGGTTTAGCTAAGCTTTTGCCAGCGGTTAAAGATAAGTACCCGGAAAAGAAGATCGCTTTGGAAGTGGCTAACCTACCGGAAGCGGAAATGGCCGCCCGGGCCGGGGCTGACGTTATCCAGTGCGAAAAGTTCCCGGAAAAGGACTTAAAGGCCACGGTCGAGGCGGTTAAGGGCCTTAATCCCACGATTCGGATCGTGGCCGCGGGCGGGGTCAATGGGGACAACGCCGCCGCCTTGGCCGCGACCGGCGTGGATGGACTCGTTACTAGTTGGCCTTTTTTTGGTAAACCGCAAGACATTAAAATGGCTTTTACGGCTTTATAATTGTGGAAGTTTATGAGTTTTTAAAGGTTGTTTACCAAAAAACACAATTAACGCCTTTAACCATTTTTTCGCGGATTGGTGAGCGTTAAAGCATGAATCTTCATGGACAATGCCATTGATATAACGTAATTTAGCTAAAATAAAATTGCTAATAGATATTTAAAGCCATATTTCATAATCGTTTTTCATAAATTACTTTACCTTCTTCATCAATTGTCTTATAAATGAAAGCTACGCTTGTTTTTAATTCTTCATATCTAGCGCTAGAAATTGCCAAAAAATCTACATTTTTTGGTAAATCAGTATGTATGATCTCACTATATAACTGAATAGTAAGTCCTATTTTGTCAACAAGATGCTTCATGATTACAAGAATATCATAATCACTGTCAGCGGTGTGATCGCCTCTGGCGCGAGATCCGAAAAGAATAATTTTTTCAGGCGAAAACGCTGAAACTATAACGGAAACAAATTTATCTATTATGGCTTTTTCGTCAATATTCATAAGTTATTACCATGAAAACGTTAATAAAAACGCTAACTTGAATTCTATTGTTCTGATATAAATCTATTAAGTATTATTAGACCGTAAAATTAATACAATAAATCTATAGCGTACATGAACATTCATTTATAAAATATAAAATATCTTATATTATTATTATCAATAATTTAGTAAGTTTATAAAATATAAAACTTTTTAGAATACCTGACTCAGAGGGAAAAGTGGAAATTTTCTAGAGATCCTTTTAAGCCTTTTTTTTAGACCATATCCGCATCATAAAAGGGTTTTGAAGAATTTTCAATGATTCCAGTATTTTTAGAGCGCCTCCAACAACCGAGCCAATCTTGGGACTTTAAGTCAATGATTCGGTCCCCGCGCCGGACACCGCTGATAAGTATACCACGATTTCTCGACCCCCGGGAACTCAAATATTCTCGGCGGTTTTAATTTGGCGATAAGACTCCCAAGAGGACTCCAGAAAGAGCCTCTAGAGACTCCCGTCCCCGCCAGAGGCTGACGCTCCGCCAACTCTACAGTCCAGCGCGCCTAAAAGACCCATTAGACCCCCAGGAACCCAAGATTCCCAACGCCTTAGGGTCCAAGATGGCCCCAGAATCCTAGTTCGTGTCCCGCCTATTTAGATTATTTTCGTCTTTATATTTTTTATAAACTTTGGGTTGACAAATTTGAGTCTTTTAGATATTTATAAGACTGTAAAGGAGGCCGAGACGTTTGGCGCGCTGGTCGCCGAACTGGCGTTCCCAAACCTTAGTTTTAGCTGAAGGAAAATGAGCTCATTTTGGCCAAACTGAGGGAGGCGAAAGCCAAGAGGGCGAAGTCGCCGCGTTGAAAGGCCCACCTTTGAGACCATTAGAGTTTATTGGCTAGATCCGCCTATAGAGAGCGAGATAACGGCTGATAGGGAACGCGAGACCGAGTAAAGGCCCGCTTAGAAGTTTTGAGAGTTGGAATCTGAGCTTAAATCGGCTGAAGAATATCATACTGAAGAATATCATAGGACCCGTTTTGGTAGTGGTTGACGAGGAATTAACTAGAGGTATTTGAGAAATAAATGTCCAATATATATCATGTTTGGCGCCCGATCGAGGATTTACCTGATAATTTTATGGCTCTTACTAATGAAAAGTTTCATAAGATTTCACAAAACTGGTTGAACGCCAAAAACGAAATCGAAGGGCCAGTATTCCAAGTTTTTTTAGAAAAATTGAACCGGGAATGGGCTATTGAAATCGGTCAAGTCGAAAACTTGTATTTCTTGAGCGATAGGATAAGTAAAACTCTCATTGAGAATGGTTTGGGGTCAATGGACCTGACATGTCAGAACGGAGGGATTGAGATTATCGACCCGGCCTTATTCCTGCAAAGCCATAACGATATCATGACTGGAATCTATGAGGACGTTCGTTCCAGGACGCCAATCAGTAGATACATGATCCGCTGTATGCACGTGATGTTCACTGAATTTCAGGATTACAGCCCAGGCGTCGATTCCTTAGGAAGAAGAGTCAGGGTCCCGTTGCGGAAAGGGCTCTTCAAAAGATTCCCCAACAACCCCGTTCGCCCAGACGGCCTTACCCATGAATACTGCCCGCCTCCGCAGGTGGACTCGGAAATCGACAATCTTCTGCGCCTCCATGATGAGCATGTCGCCAAAAACGTTCCGGTCGATGTCGAGGCCGCCTGGTTCCATCATTGTTTCGTCCAAATACATCCATTCCAGGACGGTAACGGCAGAATGGCGCGCGCTCTCGCTTCCCTCATCTATATAAAGGCGGGCTATCCGCCGCCCGTGGTCACGCTTAAGGGCAAACCCGATTATCTTAAAGCCCTTGACGCCGCTAACCAAGGCGATCTTAAGCCTTTCGTTGATTACCTCGCGTCCTTGGTCGTAAAACAGACCAAGCGATGCTTAAGGCTGTCGCGCGCGGCCAAGGTTTAGCTCGCCGGAAAACCCGTCAGCCCTAGTCGCTTTATGCCGCGGTGACGTGACGTCCGAATAATCCTTGATTATCATCTTTGAATCTAGCGGTATACAAAGCGCCGTGATGGCTGAAAAAGAGGTGTCCGTAAAAGGGTAGTAGTCTAACAACGTCTTAACTATCAAGTTTTGGTTATCAGCCGGGGTTAACCATCATCCCACACCCCTCCAGTCACCGGCGATCCATTCCACCTATGAACGCGAATCCCCCCTAAAGAGAATTGACCTAAGATAAGCCTTAGGGCTGGTCCGTTTCATCCATAAAATGAGTTATAGTTTTGAGAGTAAATGCCCCTTTTAAGCCTAGATAAACTTTTGTTTAGAGTTTAGATCTTTTCAGTCTATATCTATAGCGGTTTAAAAGTTTTTGGCTTTTTGATCAACGTAAGAATTCCTTAATCCGCTCATCGTCCGTTAAAGGTTGAGGTAGCCGGTTTGGGGGATTTTTGGAGTGGTGAGTATACCAAAGTAGGGCGCTTAAGATAAGTTGTAATGAATAATCAAATAAATATCTAAAATTAAATATTTTACCAGGCTATCCCCAGCCTGGCCAAGCGAAATTTTACCCAATTTTGGCTCGGAGATTAAAAACAAATTTATGGTGGAACAAAAAATAAGAATTCAGCTTAAATTATAGGTCGTTTAAAAAGGGTTGGTTTGTCCGTTAAAATCTGATATATTGGTGACGAGCGAAATTTGACACCAAAATCTAGTGATTTTTAATCGTTTGCTTTTGTTCTTAGCTCTAGAGCCTAACACATTTTTACGCCATAAATTTTCCATGGCGAAACGCGGAGCCGCTTTTTAGCGGTTCGCTATCCTTAGAGCGAAGAGACGAACCGATATTTTCGTCAAACCACTGGAGCCCCTAAATTAAGGGCGTTTTCCGGGGTTTTTAGCTTCTAAGGGCTTAAAAGGAGTCAAAATGGCCGACAATTTTGATACGTTCGCTAATCCCGCCCAGTTAGCGGCCACCGATCGGACCGCCAACGTGGACACGGAAAAAGCCATGTTAGGGGCTTTACTGGTGGACATTAAGGAAGGCGTGCCTTTGGCTCTGGACACCAAACTAAAAGCTGACGACTTTTATGTCGAGGCCCACGCCCTTATCTACGCGGCCATCCTCTATCTTTGGGACAAGAACCAGAAGGTGGACTATGTCACCGTGAACGATGAGCTCAAAAAAAGAGGTCAGGACGTTAAGTGCGGCGGGCTAGATTATTTGATCGAGTTGTTTGACAAATCCGGGGCCCCAGCCCACGTGGCCGATTACTCCAAATC
This sequence comes from Deltaproteobacteria bacterium, assembly GCA_031273455.1. Classification (GTDB taxonomy): domain Bacteria; phylum Desulfobacterota; class Desulfarculia; order Adiutricales; family Adiutricaceae; genus JAIROO01. Next base: position 10,297 of record JAISRZ010000059.1, read on the forward strand.
CATTAGCGAAAGGTCGCAAATTCGCCAACTCATGAGGATCTGCGCGGAGATTTCGGATCAATGCAAAAACAACAATGGCGACGTCCAAGCGATCATCGACCAAGCCGAGGCCAAGATCTTCGCTTTACGGGAATCTAGGGACTCCGGGCAAATGGTTTTCCTGCCGGACGCGGTCCAAGGGGTCTATAGCCAAGTGGCCGCTTTATTTGGCGATGGCCAGGGGACTGGCATCTCGGGTCAGCCCACGGGCTACGATTGGTTGGATCATTTAACCGGCGGGTTTCAGACCTCGGATCTAATCGTTTTAGGGGGGCGCCCAGGCATGGGCAAAACCTCCTTCGCCTTAAACTTGGCCTTAAACGCGGCCTTGCCTTTTAGAAGGCAGACCCGCTCGGAGTTGCCGCCTTACACCGTGGCCATCTTCAGTTTGGAGATGGGCGTGGAACAGCTGGTCCAGCGTTTCATCTGTCAATTGGGCGGCTACGATCTTTTGCATATACGGTCCGGGCGATTAAATGAAAATGATATGCAAGGCATGAAAGACGTCATCGCCAACCTAACCAGAGCCAGCATCTATATGGACGATTCCTCCTCTTTAACCCCGTTGGAGCTAAGGGCGAGGTGTCGACGGCTCATTCGGCGTTTAAAAGACTCCCCCAACCCCTTAAAGCTAATTATCATCGATTATCTCCAGCTCATGCGGCCCAATACCAAGCACAGCACCTTAGAGCAAGAGGTCCGGGAAATCAGCGGGGCCTTAAAGGGCTTGGCTAAAGAGCTGAACGTCACGGTCATGGCCTTATCCCAGTTAAAGCGCCCGGAAAACGTTGGCGCCCCCAGCTTATCGGACTTACGGGATAGCGGGGCCATTGAGCAGGACGCGGATATCGTGGCCTTTGTGGTCCGCTTGGACGTGGTTGACCCGGATAAGCCGGAGTTAGAAGGGTTAGCCGAGCTCAAGATTAAAAAGCACCGGAATGGGCCGACCGGGGTGGTCCATTTGCGGTTTCATAAGCATAGCTCTTCCTTTGAGGGGACGACTTTAGTCAATCATTCCGCGGAGTATTAAGGGCCAATAGGCTTTTAAATCTTTAAGGGCCTTATCGCTCGGTAAGGCCCTAAACTAGGGCGAATCAAAACGAGAAATAGTTTTTAAGAGTTTATGTTCTAATAAAAACCAAAGAATAGTCAGGGCGATTTGGCTAGAAAATTAGTAGACAAGCCTTTAGCGATATGCTATAAATAGGGGAAAGTTGACCGAACGGTCGTTTAAGAATGTTAAATAAAATTAGGGCAATAAATTTTATTTCGACAAAGATGGCTATAACTTTATCTTCTTTAAGTGATAACGTCTGGTTTTTTAGTTTAACTAAATATATTTTTGCCAATAACATAATTATAATAAAAAGTTTAAGGTTTTATGTTTACATTTATTTAGTGGAATAGATTATAAACATACTTAATTATTTTTATGGTGATTTTTTCGATGTCTAAGCAATCCTCCTCCATTGACTTGATTTTTCTGGAAGCTTTAAAGTATTTCGCCAGCAAATACGAAACCCAAAAGCAATTCTCCAAAACCATCAACCTGACCTCGGCTTATCTAAACGATCTCCTGTGCGAAAGGCGGAAAGGCGAAGACAACACCAAACGGGCCATCGCCGCGGCTTTGGGTTTTCCTGATCGGTATTACGAGGATTTTTTGGATATTGGTCGGGCCGCCTTAGCCTTAAAAGAAGGTCAGAAATTTGATCCTTTAAAGAATAATTCCTCTAATGAGTTGCTTAAAAGGGGTTTTTTCGCGGTCGATTTTTCTGAATCTTTAAAATTAGACCCTATAGAAGATATCATTCCGGTAACTTTAGATAAAGAATCGAGTAATATTATTGTCCATCAATCGAGTATCGACTTTTATCACTCTCAACAAAGTCTCCAAGCTTTTATTTCGCCTCATAAAGATATGGAACCAACTATTAGCGTTAATAGTTGTGTTATTGTTGATAAAAGTTTTACAAAAAATAATATTATAACGGCTGATCCGAGCGAAAAAAATATATATCTAGTGTGTTTTGATAAGGCTTCCCGGCGGGCGGTCTTTCGGTTCGTCACTTTTGACGGCGATAGCTTTATCTTGGAGGCCGATAATAAAATCTGGCCCCTTAAAAGGCGGGCCGTTGATGAGTTTATCCTCTTGGGGAAGGCTATTTATGTGACCACCTATCTTAAGTGATAACCTATCTTAAGCGCTAATATAGTTTTTTAGCTATAAATATGTCTTAATTCCAGCTTATTATTCGTTTTAAGCCTCTAATTTGCGGCTAATTATCCCCGTTATTACCCTAAACGCCTAATAACCTTCCATCGCGAGCTGGTTTATCCCCAGGCCCCCAAAGCTCTCCTTGACAGTTAGGCCCCATTGTTCTAAATAAACAAAGCGCTAAATATTATATGGCGGTTAACCGTTTTTATAGGTGAGTTAAATGGCGAAATACGATCCCGGGCTAGTTGAGGCCAAGTGGCGGGAAAAATGGGCTAACGAGAAAACCAACGAGGTGGATCTGGCCGGGGCCGCTAAACCCTTTTACAACCTCATGATGTTTCCTTACCCCTCCGCCGAGGGGTTGCACGTGGGCAACCTTTTCGCCTTTGTGGGCTCGGACATTCAGGGGCGTTACCATCGCCTTTTGGGCTATGACGTCTTTGAGCCCATGGGGTTTGACGCCTTTGGCATGCACTCGGAGAACTTCGCCTTAAAAAATAACCGCCACCCAGCGGAGATGGTCCCCAAGAACATCGAGCGCTTTCGGGAGACCCAGCTGAAAAAAGTCGGGCTCATGTTGGACTGGAGCCACCAAGTGGACACCACCAGCGCCGAGTACTACCGTTGGACCCAGTGGATGTTCGTGACCTTAATGAAAAACGGCTTGGCCTACCGGAAGACCGGCCCGGTCAACTGGTGCCCCAGCTGTAAAACGGTCTTAGCCGCCGAGCAGGTCATTGACGGGGAGTGCGAGCGCTGTTCCACCTTAGTCACCAAACGGGAGATGGCCCAGTGGTACTTTAAGACCACGGCCTTCGCTAAAGAGCTACTAGAGGAGCTGGACACCTTAAACTGGTCCGAGCGGACCAAAGTGGCCCAACGCAACTGGATTGGCCGGAGCCAAGGGGCTTTGGTGGTCTTTAAAGTGGTGGATGGCCCGGAGTTTAGCGTCTTCACCACCCGGCCAGACACTCTGTTTGGGGCCACTTACTTGGTCTTTTCCCCGGAACACCCGCTTTTGGAAACCATCGTCACCGAAAGCCAACGGGCCGAGGTATTAGCTTACCAACAACAAGTGGCCCGCCTTTCGGAAGTGGACCGGCAAGCTGAGAATCGGGAAAAAACCGGGGTCTTCACCGGGGCCTACGCCGTAAACCCAGTCAATGACCAAAAGATCCCCATCTACGCCGCGGATTACGTCTTAATGGGCTACGGCACCGGGGCCATCATGGCCGTGCCGGCCCATGACGGGCGGGATCACGAGTTCGCTTTAAAATTTAACCTCCCCATCGTGGAGGTGGTCGCGAGCGATAGCCACTTTGACGTCCAACTGGGGGCTTACCCGGGGGAAGGCCCCTTAGTCAATTCTGGGCCCTTTAATGGCCTAGCGGCCAAAGAGGCTGGCCAAGAGGCCATTGTGGAGTTTTTGGCCCAAAAGGGTTTAGCCCAAAAGACGGTTAACTACCGCTTACGGGACTGGTGCGTCAGTCGGCAACGTTATTGGGGCCCGCCCATTCCGGTTATCTATTGCGAAAAGTGCGGCCCGGTCCCGGTTCCGGAAAAGGACCTCCCGGTTTTACTGCCCAACCTGACCGATTACCAGCCGGACGGGAGCGGTCTATCGCCCTTGGCCCGGAGCCCGGGGTTTTTAAAAACCACTTGCCCGGTCTGCGGGGGGCCCGGGGAGCGGGAGACGGACGTTTCCGACAACTTTTTGTGCTCGGCTTGGTATTTTTACCGTTATCCCTCCACCCAGTTTAATGACCGGCCCTTTGACCCGGAATTGACCAAAAAGTGGCTGCCCGTGGATCTCTACGTGGGCGGGAACGAGCACGCGGTCTTACACTTACTGTACAGCCGCTGGCTTTGTCGGGCCTTAAACTCTTGTGGGTATTTGGACTTCGCGGAGCCCTATAAAAAGTTTGTGGCCCACGGCATGATCGTCCGGGATGGGGCCAAGATGAGTAAATCCCGGGGCAACATTATTAACCCGGACGCTTACATTAACGAGTTTGGGGCTGACGCCTTCCGCATGTACCTTATGTTTATGGGGGCTTACTTGGAGGGCGGGGATTTTCGCGATGGCGGGGTTAAAGCCATGAAGGGCTTTTTAGACCGCTTGGCTGGGGCGGTTTTACCGGAAAACGCCCCTTTAGACCCCAACCCCCCCACCGATTCCGCGACCTTATTTTGGCTCCATAGCGTCATTAAGGCCGTGGGCTCGGATATCGCCCGCTTTTCTTACAACACGGCTATCGCGCGGCTCATGGAGCTCGTTAACCACCTTTATAAGAGCGCGGTTTATAATAAAGTCGTCTCTGAAACTTTGGTCCGCTTAGTGGCCCCCTTCGCCCCCCACTTGGCGGAGGAGCTCTGGGAGAGCTTGGGCCATTCAGAATCGGTTTTTCAGGCTTCTTGGCCGGAGTACGATGAGGCCTTGGCCGAAAAACCCCAAGTGGAGTACGTTATCCAGGTTAACGGGAAGGTCCGGGGGAAACTCTTTTTAGCTAAAGGCTTAGAGCCGACGGAAATTGAGCCTTTGGTTTTAGAGAGCCCCACGGTCCAAAAATGGTTGGCCAATAAAACCGTTATCCGGAAGATTTATGTGCCGGATAAACTAGTTAACCTAGTCGTTAAATAACTTAAATTTACGATTATAAGTAGCCTTTAAAGGCCATCTGGCCTTTAAAGGCTATTTTACGTCTAATTGGGCTAAAAAGAGCTTTTCGCTTCAAGGTCTTAAGTTGACCCGGAAAAGCCAAAAAATTCTTGACAATAGCCCAAAAGCGGCTTAAAATACTGATTTTCCGCTTTTTGGGGAGGAGACTAGATTGTACGCCGTTATCAAAAGTGGGGGTCGCCAGCATCGCGTGACCGTGAGCCAGTCCTTAAGAGTTGACCGGTTAGAGGCCAACGTGGGGGACGAAGTCGTTCTGGACCAGGTTCTTTTGTTGGCCGATGGCCCAACGGTCCAGGTTGGTCATCCCCTGGTCGCGGGGGCCGCGGTCAAAGCCCAGGTGCTGGGCCATGACCGGGCCAAGAAGATATTGGTTTTTAAGAAAAAACGCCGTCAGGGTTACCATAAAGCCCAAGGCCATCGGCAGGATTACACGGCCTTAAAGATCACGGCCATTGATTCTAGCCTAACCGCCAGCGAATCCGAGATTGAAGGAGAGAGCCATGGCTCATAAAAAGGCCGGCGGTTCCAGCCGGAACGGTCGCGACACTATAGGTAAAAGGCGGGGCGTGAAACGCTACGCGGGCCAGGCCGTGCGGGCCGGAAACATTCTGGTGCGTCAACTGGGCACCCGGATTCACCCGGGCCAGAACGTGGGCATGGGCCGGGATTTTACCCTCTTCGCCAAAATCGATGGTTTAGTTAAGTATGAGCGGTACGGGGCGGACCGGAAAAAGGTCAGCGTTTACCCCGTGGAAACCCCCCAGTTCGCTAGCCTAGCCCCAGCGGCCTAAAGGGGCGGGTAAAAAGGGTTTTTTTGACGCTTAACCCCTTAATTTAACTAGATTTATGGATCCGTCAAAAAAAAACCTTGATTACTTAGCTTATTCGTGATAAATAAAAGTATCCGGGAATCAACTTGTTAGCTTGGTTTTCCAGGTTGACGAAAAATTCCATTAAGCTCCTTTGGGGGGGCGGGATTACTTTTATTTGATTTGAGAAAGGAAGCTGTTTCATGGCTTACGTAGTTAAAATCGACTCAGGGAAGTGTACGGGCGACGGCAGTTGTAAAGACGCTTGTCCGGTGGACGTTTACGAGATCCAGTCTGGCAAGGCGGTCCCAGTCAACGCCACCGAGTGTATCGGCTGCGAGTCCTGCGTGGAGGCCTGTGAGGTCAACGCCATTTCTATCACCGAGGATTGACCGTCACCCCTTTTAAGCTTTCTGGCGACTTTATTGTTAGTTAATAGGCTCCTAGTTCTGTGGCAGAGCTGGGGGCCTCTAACGAATGGTCGCCCGAAAGCCTTTTTTTGTTTTTAGGGGCTGGTAATTGACCACTCCCCGACCGAGCGCTATGTTACGAAAACTGATTTACCTCGCTATTACCCTGGTTTTTGGCCCCGCTGGTTTTCTTGTCATTAAATCCTCCTATGTTCTAAACGAGCCCCATATCTTCGCTATGTTCCTGTTTTCCGGGTCATTAATGATTTTATTGGCCCTGGCCGGAATCATTGGTTTAGTGACTGACTCCAATTCCAAGTCCTCCGACAAAGCTTAAGGTGCCCCATGCGCAATCCTTTGCCTCGCGTGGCCGCTATCCACGATCTGTCTGGCTTTGGCCGTTGCTCTTTGACCGTGGTTATCCCCATCCTCTCGACCATGGGTTTAGAGGTTTGCCCTTTACCCACGGCGGTTTTATCCGCCCATACGGGCATTAGTGGCTTTAAGATCTTTGATCTAACCAGTCAACTGCCCGATTTTATTAAGCATTGGGCCGACTTAGGTTTAAAGTTCGATGGGATCTACAGTGGATTCTTAGGCTCCGCCGAGCAAGCCGACATGGTCTCCTCTTTTATTGACCGTTTTGGCGGGCCCGATTGCTTAGCGGTGGTCGATCCGGTCATGGCCGACTTTGGGCGGTTGTACGCCTCCATGCCCCCGGAGATGATCGGTGAAATGCGAAAGCTCGCTCAAAAAGCCCAGGTCATCACCCCCAATATCACCGAGGCGGCCTTTATGCTGGATCGACCGGTCCCCTCGTCCTTAAACGAGGCCGAGGTTAAAGAGTGGCTTAAAGCCTTAGCCGACCTTGGCCCAGCCATGCCGGTCATAACTAGCTTACCTTTGGCCTCAAGGCCGGATAAGAGCGTCGTGGCCGCCTACAACCGGGAGGACGGTCGCTTCTGGTTAGCCGGTCGGCCCCAGGTCCCCACCCAGTACCACGGGACTGGGGACATCTTTTCCAGCGTTTTAACCGGGTCCTTACTCCAAGGGGATAGTCTCCCGGTGGCTTTGGACCGGAGCTGTCAGTTCGTGGCCACGGCCATTCGGACCACCTTTGGTTACTCCGGGCTCTCCCACCACGAGATCTTATTGGAAAGGGCCCTACCGACCTTATTCACCCCCCCGGAGTCCGGGGGCTACGATCTGATGGCCTAAGCCCTTTGGCTGAGGACAAAGATCTCTTGATTGCCATTGGCCCCGGTGATAGCCGCTGGGGCCTCGCCTAAGACTTTATAAGTCGGCTTTAAGGCCGGGATAAGATTAACGATCTTATCCGCCGCCTCTTGAATGAGTTTTGGGTCTTTGACCACCCCTTTTTTCCCCACCCGTCCGCGCCCCAACTCAAACTGCGGTTTAACTAAAGCCAAGATATAACCATTTTCTTTGGTTAGAGGGGCTAAAACCGGTAAAACGAGCTCTAAAGAGATAAAAGAAAGATCCAGGGTGATTAAATCAAAGGGCGGGTCCAGTTCTGAGGCGTTTTGGGGGGTTAAGAGCCTTAAGTTTAAGTTTTCCACCACTTTAACTTGGGGGTTAAGCCTTAGGTTATAGTCCAATAAACCTTGCCCCACGTCCGCGGCGGTGACCTTATTGGCCCCCTTTTGGAGTAAGCAATCGGTGAACCCCCCGGTGGAGGCCCCAGCGTCTAAGCAGTTAAAGCCGGTGACGTCTAGGTTAAAAGCCTCTAAGGCCCCAGCCAGCTTAAAGCCGCCCCGGCTAGCGTATTTTCGGCCTTCTTTTAAAGTTAGAATCGCGTCCTCGGGATAGAGGGTCCCAGCTTTAGGGACCGGTTCCGCGCCATAAAGGATCCGGCCAGCTAATATGAGAGCTTGGGCTTGGCTCCGGGTTGAGGCTAAACCTAAGGTTACGGCTAAGTCTTGGGCTTTGATTTTGGGGGGCATAAAGAAAGGTTAAAAGTAAACCCTTTTTGGGGGGAAGACCCCCAAAAAGGGTTTTTTGTTGGTTATTTTTTGGCGCCAGTTAGGGTGGAAATGCGCATGCCATAAAAGGAGCGGTAAACAAAGAAGATCCCAATGGCTAAAAAGATCAAGCCACCAGGTAAGGCGGCGGCCCGAAACTCGGGGGTGATGGCGATTTCCAAAGCCAGCATGCCAAAAAGGGTGGTGAACTTAATAATGGGGTTTAAAGCCACCGAGGAAGTGTCTTTAAACGGGTCGCCCACGGTGTCGCCCACGACCGAGGCGTCGTGCAAGGGGGTCCCTTTTTGTTGGAGATCCACCTCGACCACCTTTTTGGCGTTATCCCAGCAACCCCCGGCGTTGGCCATGAAGATGGCTTGGAACAGCCCAAAAAAGGCGATGGACAGGAGGTAAGAGATAAAGAAGGAGACCGACTCGTTGCCCGACTGGCTGGGGCTGGAGAGGAAGGCCAAGGCCAAAGCGAAGGAGAAGACGGCCACAAAGATGTTCAGCATGCCTCTTTGGGCGTAAACCGTGCAGATCTTGACCACTTCCTTGGAGTTTTCCACGGCCGCGCTTTTGGAGGCGTTGGGATCGAGGTTAATGTGCTCTTTAATGTAAGCCACGGCCCGATAAGCCCCAGTGGACACGGCTTGGGTGGAGGCGCCGGTGAACCAGTAGATGACCGCCCCACCGCACAAAAAGCCCATGATGGTGTAGGGGTTTAGAAGGTTTAAGATGGTCTCCGGGGCCACGCCTAAAACCTTTTGGATAACCAAGATGGTCGAAAAGATCATGATGGTCGAGCCGACCACCGCCGTGCCAATGAGCACGGGTTTGGCCGTGGCCTTAAAGGTGTTGCCCGCCCCATCGTTGGATTCGAGGTAGAAGTGGGCTTTGGCGAAATCCGGGGCCGTGCCGAACTCTTTTTCTAGGTGGCTAGCGATATCCGGCACTTCCTCGATTAAGCTTAACTCATAAATGGACTGGGCGTTATCGGTCACCGGGCCGTAGCTATCCACGGCGATGGTCACGGGGCCCATGCTTAAAAAGCCAAAGGCCACCAGGCCAAAAGCGAAGATGGAGGGGTACTCCATGATGTTGGACAAACCGTTTTGGCTAAAGAGGTAAGCCGCGAACATCAAAACGCAGAAGACGAGCCCCATCCAGAAGGCGCTAAAGTTCCCGGCGATAAAACCGGCTAAGATGTTTAAGGAGGCCCCGCCCTCTTTGGAGGCTTCCACGGTTTCCCGAACGTGGGCCGATTTCCCGCTGGTGAAGATCTTGGTGAACTCCGGGATAATGGCCGCCCCTAAGGTCCCGCAGCTAATGATGGCCGCCAAAACCAGCCACAGTTTAGGGGAAATGGCCGCCACCGCGGCCCCGGAGGTTGAGCCTGGGCCAATTAAAAAGTAGCTAGCCACAAAGGTCATGATAATAGAGAGGATGGAGCCTAACCAGACGAGGCTAGTTAAAGGGGCCTCAAAGTCAAAGTCCAAGGATTTGCCGAACCTAGCGTCGCTTAAGAACTTATTGACGTAATAGGCCAAAAGCGAGGTCACCAGCATCAAGATCCGCATGACAAAGACCCAAGTCAGTAAGCTGGTTTGCAAAAGAAGCTGATTGGGGCTACCTTGGCCCACGGCTAAACAAATAAAGGTCACCAAAGCCACGCCAGTGACCCCATAGGTCTCAAAACCGTCAGCGGTCGGGCCAACGCTGTCGCCCGCGTTGTCGCCGGTGCAGTCGGCGATAACGCCGGGGTTCCGGGGATCGTCCTCTTTAATCTTAAAGACGATCTTCATTAGATCCGAGCCAATGTCGGCGATTTTGGTGAAGATGCCGCCGGCGATCCTTAAGGCGCTGGCCCCTAAGGACTCGCCTATGGCGAAGCCGATAAAACAGGCCCCCGCGAGATCCCGCGGGACAAAGATTAAGATGATGAGCATCATGACAAGCTCAACCGAGATTAATAAAACCCCAATGCTCATGCCCGCGTCTAAAGGGATGTTTAAAAGCTTGAGCGGGTTTTTGGATAAGGAGGCGTAGGCCATGCGGCTATTGGCCAAGGTGTTGACCCGCATGCCGTAAAAGGCCACCGAGTAGGACCCTAAAATGCCAATGACGGTCCAGAGGAGGATGAGACCAACCCCGCTTAAGGGCATGCCCTCTAAGTAACCAAAGTAGAAGGCGATACAAGCCCCCACGAAAACCAGCAGGATGGCCAATAACCGAGCCTGCTGAAACATGTAGGTTTTACAGGTCTCGTAGATGGTGGCCGCCACGTCCAACATGGTGGAGTGGGCTTTCAGTTTTTTGATGCCCAAGTATTGATACAGGCCAAACAACAGTCCCAAGACGCAGACGACAAGGCCGCCCATCAGATAGCGGTTCTGCTCTCCGGTCAGTTCCGGGACTCTTAGCTCGGCTTCGCTGGCCCCAGCCGCCGTGGCGGCGAGGACCGGGAGGGCCGCGGCCAAGATGAGGGCCAGGTGGCCCAAATGGCGACCGAGAAAACACTTAAGACGATTGCGGACAAAACACATGGTGGCGAAGCCTCCTGGTAGACGTTGTGGTGGACGTTTTGGTTGACGATTTAGTTGACTATAGGGCTAAAAATTTAGGGGTTTAACCGGCTATTATGGCTAACCTCTGGCCTGGCCCTTTTTGGCGGATTATTAAGGCTGAAACCTTCATTAAGGTTAGCCCGTAAACTTGTCCAGTCTTTTATGGGGTAAAAGAGCTTAAATTTCAAGAAAAAAATTGACAATTGACGACCCTCGGGCCCTTTAAAACCGCGAATCCCCGAGCGGTTAGACCCGATAATCAATGTCAATGTAGCTTATTTTAGTTATTAAAGACTAAAAAGAACTATGCGATTAGTGTTTTTTTAGTTAATTAAGAAGGAAGAGTTTTTCCCGAAAAGGGGCCAACCTTCCGCGCGGAAAAACCGATCATACGGCATTTTAACTTCTTTACCAAGTCTGGACCGCTAAGGAACATTTTTTTCCCCCGTTGGCCGCCGACCGGAAGGGTTTTAAACTCTAAAAATAACCAAATTTTTATTTATTTAGCCAGTTTTAACCAGGTTAATCTTGATTAATATTTAAATTTACATCTTAAACGCGCTCTATTATATTAACAATATCTAATGAAGCCTAATGGGGCGACCCCTGGCCCCCCTATCGTCTTGGCCCCCCGGGTTAGGCGGCCCTTCTGGGGAACAGTCTTAAGGGGGCCAAAGGCCCCCTTAAAGTTAACCCTCTAAACCGAATGATTTAACGTTATATCGAGGCTATAGGTTATTATACCAAAACACCAAGCTCTGAGCGAGGCTTTTAAAAAATATTTACCTTTGTTTTTGAACTTTAATTTACAATAACCGGGAAAAATGATAGAACTAAGCTTAATCCATTGGGCCTTAGAAAGGCGAGGCGGCTTAGGGGGCCTTTGGCCTAGCTTTTAGCCGCCGCTCCGGGTCTGATCGCCTAGCTAGACCTTAAGGCCACTAGTCTTGTCAGAATAGTCTTGTCAGACAATTAAATAGCCGGATTATTAAGGCCCCCGTCTTGCCTTCAAGACCGGTTTAGGGGTATAACTTAGCCATAAAATCTAGTTTTTGGCGAGGAATAAAATAATTGATGAAGCTTCGTCTTACGCGCTTTGGTCTATTGGGCTTTTTGGCTTTGGCCATGGTGGCCTGTGGGTCCCATAAACTCCCGGACTCAGCCATGGGTCGCCAAGCCAACTTGGTGGCTAAGGAAGGTTTAGAAAGCGGTCACAAGTCCTACCGTTTAGGGCCCCGCTACGAAAAACAGCTCGCCAAGATGGTTAGCCAAGAGTTTCAGGCCTTAGCCGGTCAAAAGGAGGACATTCCTTTTGAGTTAAATCAAGAAGTCCTCATCAATATCAACTATTTTTTAAACGACGCCCGGGGGTTTATGACCCGGTCCCTCAACCGTGGGCAAAAATACATCCCCATCATGAAGGCCATCTTAAAGCAGAAGGGCTTGCCCGAGGATCTGGTTTATTTGGCTTTAATCGAGAGCGGCTACCGCACCGAGGCCGTGTCCCACGCCAGCGCGGTTGGGCCGTGGCAGTTTATCGCCTCCACTGGGCGGCGCTATGGTTTGACCATTGACGAGTGGGTCGATGAGCGCATGGACCCCATCATGAGCACCTACGCGGCGGCCGACTACTTAATCGCCCTTTACGAGATGTTCCACTCTTGGCCTTTAGCCATCGCGGCTTACAATTCCGGCGAGGGCAAGATCATGAAGGGCATGTTAAAGCCCGAGGTGGACAACTACTGGGACATGGCCAAAGCCGATGGTTTTTTGGCCAATGAGACCAAGCGGTACGTGCCCAGTTTCTTGGCCGTGGCCATCATCGCCAAAGACCCTTTGGCTTACGGCTTGGAGGTCATTAGGGCCGAGGTGGACACCTGGGACGAGGTGGTGGTCCCAGAGCCCATCGATCTAACCATGGTGGCCCAGTTGGCTAGCTCCAGCTTAGAGAGGATTAAAGAGCTTAACCCCCAGTTAAAGCGCATGTCCACCCCGCCCTCGGAGCGGGACTTTGTCCTAAGGGTCCCCCGGGGGAGCGGCGATTCCTTTTACCAACTTTACGCCCAACTGCCCGAGACCCAAAGATCCAACCGCCTGGTCATCCACTTGGCCAAAAGAGGGGACACCGTCCAGTCCGTGGCCGCCCGCTACAACTTAACCCCCGAGGTGGTCACCCAGTATAATAACTTATCCTCCCCCCGGCTAACCGCTGGCCAACGGCTGGTTTTACCGGCCACCCTGGCCCAAGCCCCGGGCCTGACGGAGCCCATCGCCGTGGCCAGCGAGCGGGTTCGCTCAAGCCGGCCAGCCGATTACCCGCCCCGGGTGGCCGAGGTTCGGTTCGAGGGGGATCAAAGACCTATCGTCCTATCCCCCGAGCCTAGTCGATCCCAAGGGCCCGGTTTCGCCACCCGGAGGGCGGCGGATACGCCCCGGACCCAGACCGTGGTCCCGGTCCGGGCCCGGACTTCCACCCGGGATAACCCGCTTATCACCACCATTCGGCACCGGGTCCGGGCCGACGAGACCTTAGGGGAATTAGCTCGCCGCTATGGGACGACCGCGGAGAAGCTTAGAAGCGAGAACTCTCTAGCCTCCAACGTCATTCGGGAAGGCCAGGTCTTGGTGGTCAGCTCCAACCTAGCCGTGACCCCGGACGCGGCCCCCAAATCCAAAACCACCTGGGTTGAGGAAGCCGTGGAGGTCCCAGTTCATCACCTGGTGAAAGCCGGCGAGACTTTAGGGTCCATCGCGGCCCGGTATAACACCAGTTCCGAAAGGTTACGGTCCTTAAACTCCTTAGCCAACTCCAATATCCTGGCCGGGCAAAAGCTGGTGGTGGGCTCCACCCCCCAAGAGGGGGCCAGTGGCCTAGGCTTTTACGTGGTTAGGGTTGGGGACACGGTTAGCCAAATCGCGGAGCGCCATAACCTTAGCTCGGCTAAATTACGGGAGCTCAATAACTTAAGCGGCGATTACTTACGGCCTGGGCAAGAGCTTAAGGTGGCCAGCGTCCAAGATCGCGCTCCCGCCGCTAAAACCCAAAAGCGCGTTTATGAGGTCAAAGCCGGGGACACGGTCAGTCAAATCGCCGCCCGGCACAACATGTCGGCTAAGGAGCTTAGGTCATTAAATAAGCTCAAAGGCGATCGCTTAGTCCAAGGGCAAAAGCTGACTATCTTAACCGCGGCCCCAGCTAAACCGACCGTCACCCCAGCGGTCCACCGGACCACGGGCGATGGTTTGGTCTATGAGGTGGCCCCGGGCGACACCCTAAGCGTCATCGCGGCCAAACATAACTTAACCACCGCTGAGCTAAGGGAGCTAAACGATTTAGAAAGCGATCAAATCCGCTCGGGCCAAAAGCTTTTAGTGGCCTTACCCGAAGAACCGCCAACCAAAGCCCCGCCGGCCCAAGCCCCGCCCCGGGAGCGGGGGGCCAGCCCGGCCAGCCGGGATTACTATGAGGTGGTGGCTGGGGATTCGGTTAGCGTCATCGCCGAGCGGCATAACTTAACCTCGGCTGAGCTCCGGGATTTAAACAACTTACCGGACAATCGCTTAAGGATCGGGCAACGGCTAAGGGTCACCCCCGCCGCCCCGGCGAAAGAGCGCTCGGAGCCAACTAGACCCGAGCCCAATCGCCCAGTCGCCCGGACCACGACCAGCGCGGCCCCCGCGGTTTACGAGGTGGCCCCCGGGGACTCGGTGAGCGTCATCGCCGAGAAGCATCGCCTAACCTCGGCCGAGTTACGGGAGCTGAACAACTTAAAAGACGACCGCATTCGGGTGGGCCAGAAGCTTAAAGTGGCCGCGACCTCGGGCGCTAGGGCCCCGGCTAAAGAGACCAACCCTCCGGTCGTGGCCAGAACCTCCTCGGCCCAAAGCCCAAGGCCCGACCTTTACGAAGTGGTCCCCGGGGACTCGGTCAGCGTTATCGCGGCCAAGCATAATCTAACCGCGGTCGAGTTGCGGGAGCTTAATAACTTAACCGACGATAAGATCCGGGTGGGGCAAAAGCTGAAGGTCGCGGCCAGCGCCCCGAGTGGCTCAAAGGCCCCAACGGCCCAAGCCCCCAGCTCTAGCGGCTCCAACGTCTATGAGGTCGCCCCTGGGGATTCGGTGAGCGTTATCGCCGAGCGGCATGGGATGACCTCGGACGAGTTACGAAAGCTGAATAACTTAACCGACGATAAGATCCGGGTGGGCCAAAAGCTGAAGGTCGCGGCCAAACCGGAAAGCTCCCCTCGGACCCAGGCCGCCGCGAGCCCCAAACCATCGGCCAGCCCGAACCCGGGCGACTATTACGTGGCGGAGCTAGGCGACTCGATAACCTCGGTGGCGGCCTTTTATAAGACCACCCCAGCCGAGTTAAGGCGGCTGAACCAACTGTCTGGCGACGCTTTGTCCCCGGGCCAGAAAATTTTGGTTAAATCCGCGGGTAAACCCGCGGCCAGCGGCGATAAATCAGGCCAATCTTACCAGGTGGCCTCCGGCGACACTTTGGTCAGTATCGCTAAAGCCCATAACTTAACCGTGGACCAGCTCAGAAAGCTCAATAACAAAACCGACAATGATATCCGGCCTGGTCAGACTCTGAAGGTTAAACCCTGAAGGTAAACCCTAAGCCATCGAGTCCGCCTGACTCAGAAGACCTTTAAAAACGCCCCGTAAAAGCCTCTAGCGGCTTTTTCGGGGCGTTATCCGTATGGGAGTTGATTTTTCTTTTAAAAGGTCGCTACGGGCCAATCGCGACTATCGGGCCATAAGGGGCGGCTAGGGGTCAAGGTAGGCCATAAGCGAAAGCTATGGGGCGAAGGGCGCCTGGGGCTAAAGAGCGCTAAAAGTTTCGCTCACCATGGTTAAGGGAAACTTGGGCCAAGAATTAGCGGGCCCGAGGCTAAAGGGCCACCCCCCTAAAGGGCGGCAGTTTAACCTTGGTCAGGGAATATGGGCCGACCGCGATGACCGCCAAAGGCCTAAGGTTGGGTGAGGTCTTAAGGGAAAAGTCTGGCTAGCTCGCTTTAGCGGTTAGTCATTCCTCTTTTTTGTCTTTTCCCTCTTTTTTATCCGCTTTGTTTTTGGGTCTCGGAAACGAATGAGCGCGAATGATTACGTTATTAAGAACCCTGATAGCGGCGTCAGGGCAAGCGGAGACAATGGTGATATAATTAGCCAGACCGCTTGGTAGGTGAGGCGAGTATCGCACGGGGTTCGAGTTTGGTTCAGGATATTTCGTTAATATTATCTTCATGTTTCCACCCCTCAAAATTATGCCAGAATTTAATATCATCTGGCTGCGGCGTCATAGGGTCAGATTGATTCGAAATAATTTCAGTTTTACCTTCAGTAACGTAATAATCGCTCCCACCGTCAATACTCTCAACCAAAGCTCTTTTGATACTATATTCGCCTGGGTTAGATGGCGCCAATTTCCAGGGATCAAAATTTTTTCCATCAAGCGCGCTCCAAAGCCAAAATCGCGAATCATCCAGAGGTTAGAGTCCTAAGATTAAAGCGGAATATAGTTAGTGGAGTCTAGTTTCACGCCCACCTCGCGGCTAACAGTCAATATTTAAATTATAACGCGTTTAACGCGCGTTTCCTAATTAAATGTCGTCAAAGCCTCCATACGGCTATGGCCTTAGCGCTCTCCTCGTTTAGCCACGCTGGTTTAAGGGGACTTAGGGGCGTTAGGGGCTAAGGCTTCAGACAGGGAGTGGGTCCGAAGTCACGGTAACACTGAGCCGCCGAAAAAGAAACGTGTCTCAAGGACATCGCCTGACCTACTAAACCTAGGTAAATCCTTCTAAAAGAGTAAAAATATAGTAAGTCATGACGATATTCTTAAAAAATTAGTAAGTAACAGTATATTTTAGTCAATAAAGTAGCTGTTTACAGCATCTAGGTGTTGTATTTTTGTAACCGTTCACATCTATCGTTGGATTTTCCAGCCAGGGCCAGTTGACATCCACGATTTTTTACGGCATAACTGACATCATAATTTGTTGGCTTGGAATGGACTACCGACTACCTTATGGCTTTAAATGACCTTAAAATCAAAAATCTGCCCCTTCCCGGTAAACCCTAAAAGCTTTTTGACTGCGGAGGTCTGTACCTCTATGATAGCCCAACAGGTTTAAAATCATGGCGTTATGAATATGCTTGTCAAGGTAAGCGAACAACTGTAACTTTCGGGAAATACCCATTTGTTTCCCTAAAAGAAGCTCGAGAGAAACTTAATGAGAGTAAAAAACTCATTATAGAAGGTATTGATCCTGTACAGCAGAAGAAAGACCTCAAAGAATTAAACAAAAAAGCTAATAAGGATACTTTTGAGGCAGTAGTTTTAGAATGGTTTGAACGAAATAAAACAGGAAAAAACGAAAAATATACTTACCATTTAAAACTTAGACTTAATAAGAATTTGTTCCCCTTTTTAGGGAAAAACCCATTTCTAAAATAACAGCGCCTGAGCTTTTGGAAGTCATCCTCAACATTGAGTCAAGAGGCGCAATTGATACAGCGCACAGATGCTTACAGAATTGCGGTCAAATTTTTCGTTACGCCATAACTACCGGAAAGGTTATCCACAACATTGCCGCTGATCTATACAAAGCGTTAACTCCTGCGGTTAGCGAACATTTTCCCTCTTTACAAGATCCCAAAAGAATAGGAGAACTTCTAAGAGAGATTGACTCATATGAGGGAAACCACCCATTAACCGTTTGGCGTTAAAAATGGAAGCCTACATTTTCGTTAGACGTGGTGAACTGCGTAAAGCCGAATGGTCTGAAATTGATTTTGAGACAGCGACTTGGAAGATACCAAGCCAGAAGATGAAGATGAAAAAGCCTCACATCGTTCCTTTGGCTACGCAAGTCATGGAAATATTATTACTTAGGTGGATAATTTTTGAAAATCTCAATTCGTGCATTTTGGAATAATCTGTATTCAAAAATTTAATTTGAGATATTACCTCGGTGGATAATTGTTGAAAAAATCAATTCGTGCGTTTTGGAATAATCTGTACTCAAAAATTTAATTTGTGATGTATTGAATTTCCTCCTTTAAGAAGATCCGCCTGATCAACTTCGGATCTCGCTTAAGATCAAAAAGTATTTGACCAACTACAGATGAAAGCTCATCTTTATTCTTAACTTGCGGTAGCGCGTGGAAGCGCTGTTTGATAATGTGATTAAGATACTCATCAGGATTAAGCTCAGGACAATAAGGTGGAAGATAAAAGATCCTTATTCTATCTGATTTTTCCTGAAGAAAAGCCGCCACCATTTTACTGTGATGTGTTTTAAGATTATCAACGACCAAATAAACCATGGATCCTCTGGCCGATTTAATCAATAGCTTTAAAAAGTTGATGAATAGAACGCCGTTCATTGATTCATCATACGTCATATACCGCATCAACCCAGTATTTGATATGGCGGAGATAATGTTAAGTTTTAATCTTGATCCAGTTGTTGTGATTACAGGCGTGTGATTACAGGCGTACATCCAATAGGGGAAAAAGATTTTCCATTAAATGATTCAGTATGAAAAGATGACTCATCGCCGAAAAAAACAACAGCGTTATGTTTCTCGGCTGAATCCCTGATGTCCTTAATAGTGACATTCGTCCATAGTTCTACCTTCTCAGGGTCACGTTGGTAGGCGACTTTAACAGGTTTTTGCGAGGAGTAACCCCAGCTTCTAAGATAGTCGCTCAATGTCCGTTCAGCTATTTTAAGCTGAAGTTTATTGTAGATAAGCTCCGCTATAGCCTTTCTGGTCCACGTTGAGTGGTGTAGACCATAATCTTGGGGCTGGTTCGGACTGGCTATGAGACCTTGAATGAGTAACTCATTTTCGGGTGTCATCATTTTTCCACTGCCTACTGGGCGACCGCGTTTCTTGTACGTGTTATTTTCAGGTCCTTCAGTAGTGAACCGTCTAATCCAGAAGTAAACAGTGGAAAGAGTTAATAAGAGGGCGTCCGCTATATAGCTAGCGTCACGCCCAGCTTGAAGAAGAATAACCATCCGCTCAATGATTGACGGATTTGGCCTTAGTTTCGTTAGGGTAGATGTTGTATTTGTCATATGAGTATTATGCAATATTCATAATCAAAATGCAAGCCTTTTTTTAAGTTTTTTTAAGTTTTTTTAATTTTTTTCCTTGTAATTTCAGCATTTTAGGGGAATCGACTTCTAAAGTCCTTATTATTTAAGGCTTTACATTAACTTCACTCCTAACTTTTTTCAGCTGTGGATTTTAAGAATTATCCACCGAGGTAATATATTGAATTTCCTCCTTTAAGAAGATTCGCCTGATCAACTTCGGATCTCGCTTCAGATCAAAAAGTATTTGACCAACTACAGATGAAAGCTCATCTTTATTCTTAACTTGTGGCAGTTCGCGAAAGCGCAGTTTTGTAGATGGAAGCCTTTTTTGTCCAAAAATAGGAAATTGATTTTGTCCACGAGTTGACAAACGTGGCGATGATAACGCTAAACCCGGGGTCAAACTGAGTGCCCATGTCGTGGTTGAGCCAGTCCTCTTTCATGATTCTCACTCTTTAGGCAGTGAGATAAAAAAAGCTTTACAAATCCTGATTTCTATGCTATCCTCATAAATAAGTTCAATGATATGGGGTGTTACCTTGGATATTGGGAGTGTAGAAAGAAAGATCCACAATATATGGCCTCATCTTAATGAAAGGCAGCGTCGCCTTTTAGCTGCTGCTGAAGCGGTAGAGCTTGGGCATGGTGGAATTACCGCTATTAGCGAAATATGTGGATTATCCAGGGTTACTATAACTAAGGGCATTAAAGAGCTAGATGAGGACCCTATTGAGGCAGGGAAGCTTCGAAAACCAGGCTCTGGAAGGCCGCAATTGCTGTCAAATGACCCTGAAATAATGGATGATTTACTGTATATACTAGAAGATTCAACAAGAGGTGACCCAGAGAATCTTATCTGTTGGACATCAAAAAGTACTAGGAATATTGCAAAGGAACTTTGTCGTAAAGGACATAAAATAAGTTATTTTAAGGTTCGCCATTTATTATTAGATCTAGGATATAGCCTACAATCAAACAGGAAAGTCCTGGAAGGGAAACAACATGAGGACCGTGACGATCAATTCAAATTTATTAATGAATTATGTAAAAAAGCTTTAAATGAAGGACAACCTGTCTTATCTGTTGATACAAAGAAAAAAGAATTGGTAGGTAATCACAAAAATCCAGGCCAACAATGGAGAGAAAAAAGTAATCCCATAAAAGTTAATGTTCATGATTTTCCTGATCCTGATACTCCGAAGGCAATACCTTATGGTATATATGATATTGGACGTGATAAAGGCTATGTTAATCTTGGGATTAACCACGATACATCCACATTTGCCGTAAATTCTATTAGCGGCTGGTGGACTTACCAAGGAAGCAAATTCTATAGAAATCCGAAATACTTAGTAATTACTGCTGATGGTGGTGGTTCCAATGGATATAGGACAAAATTATGGAAAGTGGAAATCCAAGCTTTGGCTAATAAGTTAGGTATTCCGATTCATGTTAGTCATTTCCCTCCAGGTACAAGCAAGTGGAACAAGGTGGAACACAGACTTTTTTCGTTTATATCTTCTAATTGGAAAGGTGAGCCTTTAAAGGATTATGAGACTATTGTTAACTTAATAAGCCATACAGCCTCTATAAGTGGTTTAAAAGTCATTTGTAGATTAGATAGAAGAAAATATAAGCCAGGAATCAAGGTCTCTCCTGATCAATTTGTAGCATTAAATCTTGAACCAAATAAATTTCATGGTGAGTGGAATTATATTTTACATAACGTTTAAATGTAAAGTTTTTTTTATCTCACTGCCTTAGTTCCAGTTAAAGGAGAACAATGGCTAAAGGTCTGGCCCCTAAAGAGCTTCTGGGAGATACTTCTTATGGATGCGACTTAAATGTTATGGCCGCCGCCCAAATTAGACGCTTAGCTGGTTTCTCCAACCGCTGGTAAAGATAATAAGGGCATCAATTTTAAAGAAAAATGAGGTAATTTTTCAGTGGCCTCTAAAGCTAGAGCGGCCACTTACGATTTTACGATTTACGCTCTGGTATTTTTAAAAAAAATTTTGTATAATTTAAATAAGCTAGAGAGGCAAAATGTCACCTTACATCCCTTTAACCAAATTATCCGATCGGGGAGTTTACCCAATAACCAATGACGCAATCTTTAAACTTGTGCTAAATGATAGTGAAAGCAATTTATTTTTACCTTTTTTTATTAAAAATCTCTATCCTTTTATGAGATTAGCAAAGGTAGAAGTCCAACGAGTCGACATTAGTGAATTGTTGTCCCAGCTTCTCTCCGCTGTGAATCCAAAAGCGGGAAAGAGTGAATTTCAAAATCCTTATAGTATCAGACGCGCTGTTCGTCTTGATGTTAGCTGCCAACTGGATAATGGAGATAAAATCTTACTTGAGATGCAAGCCTCTCAAATGCGCGGAGATAACCAACTAAATGGCTTTGTGGGCCTGAAGAACCGCGCCGCCTATTGTTTAGGCCGGGTTTATTCAGACGCTCAAGTTGAGGCGGGAACGGAAAGTTCATATCTTTTTTATAAGAACCTACCTAAATGTTACTTAGTAGATATTTGCGATTTTACTGTGTTTCCTAGTGAACAAAATATTAATATTTTATACGATCAATTTATTAAAACATCAGAACAATTAAATCATGAATTACATGGTAATAATGATAAACAAGCTAATAACATATCTCAATTAAGCAATATTATTAAACAATACGCTCAAATTATTGGGCAAAAGCCAAATTATAATCTTATTAATACGGCTTCCTTTCGTTTTCCTGACGGTTCTTTGTTGACTGATTCTTTAAACATAACTATCATTGAATTGCCAAAGATCGCGCCTTTATTAACTGTTCCTGTCGAAAAATTAACTACAATTGAAGCTATTTTATTGTATTTTTTTATTGCTCATCAGAAACAATATGAGGATAAAATACTTCATTTATCAAATATTTACGAGGAGATTAAAATTTTGGATCGAAATTTACATAAAGTTATTGATACCAATCGCAAAGCCCTCGACCAGATCATGCTTCACATGGGCGAGCTGGATTTTGCGCAGCACGAGGCTTATATAAAGCATTTGCTAAAAGAAAATACGGCTAAGGTCACGGACGAGGTTACGGCTAAGGTCACGGACGAGGTCACAGCTAAAAAGGATAGAGAAACGGCTTTCGCTCTTCTAGCGTTAGGAACCGTAAATTTGGCCCAAATTTCCAAAATTACCAATATTAGCATTGAAGAACTTAATAAACTGAAACAATCTTAATTTGTTACAGTTTAATATTTTATGATAAGGTGTTGCTACTACTTTCGCTAATTCAGCGGCCTTAAACTGGGCTTTTTTGGATTCAAGAACTGACACTTAACTCCTTGATTATTATCATTTAACAACTTATGTGAATAAAGCGGCGGACGTTTTTTTCCCGAGAAAACTCTCCTAAGAAACATCTCCAGGACAATCCGCTGTTCATTAGGCCCCACGCCGCTCTTCGCCGGTTGGCCCCTTTACCGGAGCCAGCCAATAACGCGCGATTCGATAAAATAATTGGGAACCAAAATGACATTTTTACCACTAAATACGTTCCGTGGCGGGCGAGCCAATAATTCCCTTTTGTAACAATTGGGAAAGAATAAATTCCGATGATACCATGTTACCAGATTTTTTGTGTTTACCAGACGCTTTAACACGTTTTGGAGTATTGGAGTCGGCCTTATCGGTTAATTGCGCCTCAATGTTAGCCCCGGAAAGTTCTTTCGATGACTCCACTAATTTAAACCCAAAGGACGCGGCTTTAGCCTTAAGTTTGCGGATCGACCTTTCTTTCACTTTTTCCTCATCAACGGCCAACTTTTCCTTGAGGTAAGCTTCACCTTTTGTCAAAATAGCGGATATTATTCGGGCCAACTTGTGGGCCATGGCCGTAATCGCTTTTTGTGGCCCCTTTATGGACCGCAATTTACGGAATAAATCACCCATGACGCTTTTTGAATTCCAAAGGCTTTGAGCCGCTAGTCTTAAAGCGGTGGACGCTCTATTGACCACTTTTTTGGTCTTACGACTCAAGACTTTGCCACCGCTTATTGGTGGCAGGGCATAAACCCAAAAACGAGCAAAAGTGTTTCCCTGATTTAAAGCGGCTGAGGTCAGCGCCAAACTCAGAATAGATAGCCAAGGCGCATTCAGGCCCTACACTATCGATTTTAGTCAAATCAACGTCAGAAAGTCGGTTTGTATAACCTTTTCGATCGTAATGCGACCTTTTATAGATGAATCTACAATGTCAAGAGGATCTTTAGTTTTGTTCCCAAGCTCTTTAAGCTTGTTTAGATTCCTTTCAGTGATGATTGCGATTCTTTCTTCACAATGCATATAATTATTATAAGCGTCTCCCGGCTCAAATAGATGAAGTTCGCTATAAACCCATTCAAGGTAAGGGATCATTTCTGAGACATTTTGGAGCGACGAGGGTCTCGAAAATTGGCCAACGCCTTCGCCTCCCTTTCGCCACATATATCACTTTAACCAACTTTTAAGAAGCTGGGTGGGATATTTTTGCCCTAAAAGGATGATTTCAACCTCGGCCAGCCGATCAAATTGACTGTATGTTTCACGGTACGGTCGCGGTAAAGACCCAGGGCGCTTTAAGGCTTGGTTAGCTGAAGGTGGGACGGCGGGATTAGACAAAAAAAACGGGCGCTAGACGATAAACTCGCCTAACGCCCGAGGGGTAAACCTTAGTCCCAAAGACCGATTTTCTTTAGAAGCTCGGTTGGGTCAACTAGGTGATATTTCCACCAATCCTGATGGGCGCTAGCCTTTTCGCCCAAGTACAGGGCCATCAGCTGGTTCAGGTGGAAGATGGGCAGGGGGTTAGCCATGTTCGAGGACTTGATCCTCATTTCCACGTTCATCTGGCACATGGCGCAGGTGGTCACCAAGCACTCAGCCCCGGACTCAGCGGCGCCGCTGACGATCTGGGTGATGAACTCCTCAGCGATTTCCGGGTAGACCGCGGACACAAAGGCGCTACAGCACTTGTGTGGCCAAGGCCAAACAACCACCTCAGCCCCCAGGTCTTTCATGAGTAGCTCAACCGTGTCGCGGGGCTGGTCCGTGGGGCGCAGATCCTTGGGGTACATGGCGCTACAGCCGTAGTAAACCGCGACCTTAAGGCCCTTTAGGGGTTTGGCGTTGTCAAAGGTCACCGAGTCGGCTTTGGCTTTCTGGATAACCTGATAGTAAAGGTCATAGATGTTGAGGAGCGGGATGTCCACGGGCAGACGACCAAACTCCGCCTCATACTTGTTTAGGGTCTCGGGCTCATGGGTCAAGTGATGCTTCGCCGTGGCCCAGTTCCGATAGCAGTTGGGGCAGGGGATGACCACCGGTTTTCCCAAAGGCAAGCGGGAGAAGTTCCGGGCGCCCATGCCCACCGGGATCTCGTGGTTCATGGCGTGGCCCGAAGAGGAGCCACAGCAGTTCCAGTCGTTGATCTCTTCTAGTTTGATCTTTAACTTGGAGAGGGCGATATCCATGGGCTTATTGGATTCCTCCACGCCCGTCTTCATGGTGCAGCCAGGGAAATAGGAGGCTTCCATCAAATAATCAGCCATGGTTTCCTCCTATCTCGTCCGCCAGGGACCGGTGATGAGCTTCCGGATCTGGGAAAGGCCGGTCCCGGAAATCCGGGAGGGCAAAAGGTGAAGCTTACGCATGAGGATCATCTTAACGCCTAAGACCGCATCCTGCATCCACGCTTTGGGCCCACCGCCTAAGGTGAAGAGCTTATGGAGACCCATGAGCTCAACCTTGCTGGCCCGACCATGGAAGCGGACCGAGGTCAAAAAGGCCCGGTGAAACTGCATGAGCGGGGTGTCCCCAACCGGCAGTTTTTCCTCTAAGCACTCTTCCCGGAGGTAGTCCATGACCCCAGCGATGTTAATGGCCATGGGGCAGACCGCCGCGCAGGTGTGGCAACCCACGCAACGCCAGATGGTGGTGGAGGTTAACGCTTCTTTCTTCAAGCCAAGAACCGCGAGTCTCATGATCCCGTGCGGACCATAGTCCATGTACGGATACATGGGACAACCGCCTGAACAGCTCATGCAGGTCAAGCAGGAGTTGAGATCCGTGCCCGCGACTTTGCCCACTTTCTTGGCGAAGCCGAGGTCGCTGGAACTCATGTTGATCGGTTCTTGGGACGAGAATTTCTTCACTTCCCGGTCCATATATTCTCCTTCTAAAAGAATGGAAAAGGAGCCTTAACTCACCAAACGAGCGCTTCTGACCGAGAGTGACTAAAGGTTGAGGACAAACGACCGGCTTACCCTAGTCGATATATACCCAGCCTCAAGAACAAGAGCTCAAACCCATGGCGCGGCTTGGAAGTCAATATTTAGGCCCCGATAATAAAGAAAGTATAGAGGAAGAATCTCAAAGGCGCAAGTAATTTATTGACAATCCTTTTTAGGTATTCCCGGTTATTAATACAATTTTTTATAATAAAAATATTAAATACTTAAAATACACATGTAAATAAAGAAAAATAGAAGTAAAGAAGTGGGCCAGGTTTAGGGCCAGGGTCCAACGAAAATAGGGTAAACGCTGTTAGGCCCAGGTGAATATCTAATAATTTAGGCGGTTTGGGTCTGGGGAAGGGTATTGGTTGGGACATTTTTAGCCACATTAAGGCGGTTGGAAGGTGGCTAGGAAGAGCTTATGGACCATCGGGGGCGATAAAGACCGGACCGAAGGCGTCACGCGCTAAGGCCCCACGTCAAACTTCATTCTAAGATAGTCGGTTAGCTAGCCCCAGGATATAAATCAGTTAGCTAAAGGGCTGTAGGGAAATGTTAAGCCCTTGGTCGGGCGGCGCGTTTAAACTAAGAGTTTTGGGTGAAAATGGTCTACGTTACGTGAATTTTAATCAAAGTCCCTGGTTAGGGTGGAACCAGCCCCCCAAAAAAATGTTAAGAAAATGAAAAATAGTTGACAGCGAACTTTGTAAGCGCTAA
Source organism: Deltaproteobacteria bacterium (assembly GCA_031273455.1). Lineage (GTDB taxonomy): Bacteria > Desulfobacterota > Desulfarculia > Adiutricales > Adiutricaceae > JAIROO01. The sequence continues at coordinate 36,117 of JAISRZ010000059.1, forward strand.
ATTATAAGCATAATTTTTTTTCTTTCTATTCTAGGAGGCTGTAGCGTTATTTTTTCTTAATTTTGGCCCACTTTTTGCAGGGCCAAGAATATTTTTTTTATATTATAACACATACAAATGAGTTTCCACTCACTGTTTGCCTTTTTTATACCTCTTAACATGAACTTCCTGATGTTCATGACAGCTTTTATTATACCAAATGCCGGCTCAACTGTTTGCTTCCTTTGTGCGTATATCTTCTTGCCTTCTTCAGTTTTAAGTTTATACGCCATTTTTTCGACAGGG
>JAISRZ010000066.1 GCA_031273455.1 Deltaproteobacteria bacterium
TTTTGTTTAGCCTTGGTTTCCGCCTTAAAACTCCCAAAGTCCTTCCAAAGGGTGATCTGTCTCAATTGGTCATTAATGACTATCCCAAGGCAAATGGGATTTTTGTAGGGCTCGGAATACCTTTTTGCGATCATTTGGGCGCGGGCGTTCTCCAGGGTCTCCTTCTCTTTATCGGCGCTTTTACAGATTTTTACTTCCATATTATTATCTTTAATTATTTTTTTTAACTTATAAAAATAATTCTTATAATAAACAAAATTATACAAATAAATTGTATAAATACAGCATTATTTAATCGTATAATATGTACATAAATTAAGGCAATAAATATTTATTTCATAGTACAGATCAAATATTCATAATAAGAAGTATTAGATAATAATTTTCTCTTGACACTCAGATAACTCTTTATAATAATTAGGGATGTGTCTAATAGATACTTATATTCAGTGTCTTTGTGAGTAGGCCAGACCGATCCCAGACCGATCCCGGAGAAAAGGACCGGGAAAAATATTCGTTACTCTATTACAGATATTGTTCTGGCCGCCATTAGCGTATTATTTTTCCCAACGCTCTTGATGGTTTGATTTTCAACCCAATAATTATTTTTGATTCCAAAATTAGAATCGCCGCTTAGGATAAACCATAGGGGGGCCGCAAACCTTAGCCACAGGTTTAACCGCTAGGCCAAATCGCCCACCACGGCCGGGGGCCGTAAGCCTTAGGCGCCTTACTTACCCAAGCAGAAGTGGCTAAAGACTTCGGTTAAAAGGTCCTCGGTCATGACCCGACCGGTGATCTGGCCTAGGTGGGTTAGGGCCTCGGTTATCTCTAAGTTGACGATGTCTGGCGGGGCCCCGTCGGCTAAAGCTTTGGCCGCCTCGTTTAAGAAAACGGCGGTTTCCTCGAGGGCCTTTTGGTGGCGATAGTTGGGGACTAACTCTGGGGGCCTTTCGGCTTTAACCCCTAAGATCGTCAGGACCTCGCGTTTAAGCTGATCTAGCCTTAAGCCAGTTTTCGCCGAGATGGTTAAGGCCTGAGGCTCCAGAGCGGCGGGGCTTTGGGCCAGATCGGCTTTAGTGTGGACCTCTAGAACCGGAATGTCCGCGTCAGCCGGGTTATCAGCCTCCTTAAGGTCGCCCTGAAGAACGTTCGAGGGGGCGCTGGGGGGGTTAGGGGCGGTTAGATCTTTGAGCCACAAAATTAAATCAGCCTCGCTCATCCTCTCCCGGGTTCGGTCTTGGCCCAACTGATCCAGCTCGTCGGTGGACTCTGCCCAGAGCCCAGCGGTGTCGATCAGCTCCACCCGTAGCCCAGCCCAAGAGACCGCGGCCTCCAAATAATCCCTGGTCGTCCCGGGCCTTGGGCTAACTAGAGCCCGATCTAAACCCAGTAGAGCGTTAAACAGGCTGGATTTACCGGCGTTCGGGGGGCCAGCGATAACTATTTTTAACCCTTCCCGAAAGATCCGCCCCTCGCGCCTTAAGGTTAAAAGGTAGTCCAGATCCTTTTGGAGGCGGGTTAGATCGCTAGTTAAACGAGCTTTATCCGTTTCCTCCCAAGGCTCCTCAAAATCCAAGATCGCGGTTAAAGTGGCGGCTAGGGCGGTTAGTTGCCTCACAATGGGGTCAATCCGCTCCTTTAGAGCCCCGGAGAGCTGGCGCCGGGCCAAGATGGCCTCTGAGCGGCTCTGGGCGGCCACGAGCTCGGCCACGGCCTCAGCTTGGTCTAAGCTTAATCGACCGTTTAAAAAGGCTCTTTGGGTGAACTCCCCAGGGTTAGCCATGCGAGCCCCGGCCCCTAAGACCGCCTCCAAAACGAGGTTCGGGGTGACCAACCCAGCGTGGCATTGGATTTCCGCGCAATCCTCCCCCGTAAAGGAGTAAGGCCCGGGAAAAAAGACCGCCAAGACCTCGTCCACGATTTCGCCGCTTAAATCTTTCGCTTTAGCTAAGACCAGGGATCGAGGGCGCTTAGCTAGATCGCCCGCCCCAATTAAGACTTGGTCTAAAGCGGTTAATAAACCAGGCCCCGACAGCCGGATGATGGAGACCGCCCCGGATCCGGCCGGGGTGGCCACCGCCGCTATTAAATCCGTTACCCCAGTCACGTCTGGTCCTTTCTAAGCGGCCTTAAGGCGCTTAATTATTGGCGGTGGCGGCTAGGGCTTTATGGTCGCCCAGGCTAGCGTTAATAACCAGTTTATCTAAGTCGGGATCGTACTCCACCGAGAGTTTTTGGCCATCCATGACGCTCCCGTCCAGTAATTTAGTGGCCAAAAGATCCATGAGCTCCGTTTGGATGGCCCTTTTAATGGGCCGAGCCCCATAGACCGGGTCATAGCCCACTCGAGCCAAAAAGTCCACCGCCGCCTCGCTTAAGGTTAAGGTCAGCTTCCGGTCGGTTAAGCGCTTAGCTAAAAGCGCGATCTGGAGTTTGACGATGGCCTTTAAATCCTCTGGGGTTAAGTTATTAAAGATCACTAGATCGTCCACCCGGTTAATAAACTCGGGCCGAAAGCGGGATTTTAAGGACTCTAAGACCTTTTCCCGGGTTTTGGCCGGGTCTAAGTTCCCGCTAGCGATATACTCCGAGCCAATGTTGGAGGTCATGGCGATGACCGTGTTTTTAAAATCCACGGTCCGGCCTTGGCCATCGGTTAAGCGCCCGTCATCCAGGATCTGCAATAAAGCGTTAAAAACGTCTGGATGGGCCTTTTCGATCTCGTCAAACAAAACCACGCTATAAGGCCGCCTTCGGGCGGCTTCGGTTAAGTAGCCGCCCTCCTCGTAACCCACGTAGCCGGGAGGGGCCCCCACTAAGCGCGAGACAGTGTGCTTTTCCATGTACTCGCTCATGTCCAGACGGATCATGGCGTTTTCGTCGTCAAAGAGAAACTCGGCTAAAGCTCTCGCCAATTCCGTTTTACCCACCCCGGTGGGGCCCATGAAGATAAAGGAGCCAATGGGCCGACCTGGATCGCCAATCCCCGAGCGAGCCCTTCGGACGGCTTTAGCCACCACGGATAAGGCCTCGGGTTGCCCAATGACCCTTTGGCCTAAACGCTCCTCCATGTGGATGAGCTTATCCCGCTCGCCCTCAATTAAGCGGCCCACTGGGATCCCGGTCCACTTAGAGACGATCTGGGCGATGTCGTCCGGGCCAACCTCCTCTTTAATGAGCCTTTGCCCGGCTTCCAAGGTGATCCGCTCCAGCTCTTGGGTTAGAGCCGGTAAGCGGCCATATTGCAACTCCGCCGCTAAACCCAAGTCGCCCTCCCGTTGGGCCCTTTCCATCTCGTTCCGGGTGTCCTCGATCTCTTCTTTTAGCTCCCCGGCTTTGGCCACCACTTCCTTATCCGTTTGCCAGCGTTTGGTCAGCTCCTCCTCTTTAACCACGCTAATGGCCAGCTCAGCCTCCAGCTTGGTTAAGCGGTCTCTGGCCCCTTGGTCAAACTCCCGGCGTAAAGCTTCCCTTTCAATGGATAAAGTCATGATCCGTCGGCGGATCTCGTCCAAGTCCGCCGGTAAGCTATCGATTTCCAGGCGTAAGCGGCTAGCGGCCTCATCGATGAGATCAATGGCTTTATCCGGTAAGAACCGGTCAGCGATGTACCGGTGGGATAAGGTGGCCGCGGCCACTAAGGCCCCATCGGTTAAACCGACCTTATGGTGGACCTCATACCGCTCCCTTAGACCCCTTAAAATGCTAATGGTGTCCTCCACCGTGGGCTCTTCGACTAAAACCGGGGCGAAACGGCGCTCTAAAGCCGGGTCCTTTTCAATGTTTTTCCGGTACTCGTTAATGGTGGTGGCCCCAACGCAGCGAAGTTCCCCGCGAGCCAAGGGGGGTTTCAGCATGTTTCCCGCGTCTAAACTGCCTTCGGATTTCCCGGCGCCAACTAGTAAGTGCATTTCGTCAATAAATAAGACGATCTCCCCAGCCGAGCTTTCCACTTCCTTAATCACGGCCTTAAGTCTTTCCTCAAACTCCCCTCTAAACTTGGAGCCAGCGATTAAAGAGCCAATGTCTAAAGCTAAGATCCGCTTATTTTTTAAAGTCTCCGGCACGTCCCCGGAGACCACCCGCCGAGCTAAACCTTCGACAATGGCCGTTTTCCCGACCCCGGGCTCGCCAATCAAAACCGGGTTGTTTTTGGTCCTGCGGGAAAGAACTTGGGTCACCCGGCGGATTTCCTCGTCCCGGCCAATGACTGGGTCCAGTTTTTGCCGCCGAGCCTCATCGGTTAGATCTCGGCAAAACTTCTGGAGGGCTTGGTATTTTTCCTCGGGGTTTTGGTCAGTGACCTTTTGCTGACCCCTTAACTCCCTTAGGGTCTTAAAAACCAGATCCCGGTTTAAACCCCGGTCTAATAAGACTTTGGCCGCTGGGGTGGTGGCCAGATCCAAGATCCCCAAGAGCAGATGCTCGGTGGAGACGTAATCGTCCCGCATCTTTTCCGTTTCGCCCATGGCTAAATCAAAGACCTTCTTTAAGTCCGGCCCCGTATAGCTGGCGAGGCCCGTCCCCGAGATCTGCGGGAGTTTATTCAGTTGGCCCTCGAAGTCGGTTAAAAGAAGGTTAACCGGGACCCCAGCTTTCCCGATGATGGGCCTAATTAACCCATCCGGTTGCTGGATTAAGGCGAAGGCCAGGTGGATTGGGGTAATCTCCTGGTGACCGCGTTTTTCGGCTAAAGTCTGGCTATCCGCCACGGCTTCTTGGCTTTTAATGGTGAATTTGTCAAATCTCATATTAATTATGTCCTAAATTTCAATTATAGATTAATTTTTTGGCCTAAATTTTAGACTAGACTCTTTCTAAGTTAAGTTTCTCTAATAGGCTTGTCAAGGTCCGGTCAGGTTTTTTCAGCTTAAAGGTGCTTAAATGTTGGGGTCAATTTTCTTGTCCCTTAAACCCCAATGGGCCGTAAGCCCTGGAAATTTTTAGGCTTAACTTCTAGGGGGTTTTGTGCTAGACTAAAAAATATTCCCCTAGGGTAGACCCAAAAGGCCTTAAATTTAGCCTTACGGGCCCGGATCTCGCCCGCGCTTTTTAGCCAAAGTTTTTCTAAAAGGGCGCTTCCACTTAGCCTAGCGATATAATGTTTTTTTTCCGTTCCTTAATATTAGGGGGCGGGTTATTTTTTTTTAGGAGAGTTGGGACTGTATGGCCGAGGCCATTTCCAATATTCGGCCCCAGACAATGGAAGCCGGAACAGACGCCTCCCTGGATAAGCAGGCCAGCGATCTTTTACCCGCTGGTTTCGATCCGCATCAATCCATGCGGATCTTAGGCGATTATCTGCGGAATCTGGAGACCATGTTCACGGATTTGCGGAAGAAATCCACCATCCACCAGCGGCAGAGCGACGCGGCTTTACGGGCCTCGACCAAGGCCAAAGACGATTTAGAGCAGGAAAGGGAGCGTTTAACTAGGGATCTTATTAGCCTCTCCACCCAACTGGAGGAAATGGAAAGCTCCCTTTTAACGGCCACCCAGAAGGTCAGTAGCTACGAAAAGCAGGTTAAAAAGCTCCATCGGGATAACGATGAGCTGGAAAACCGGATGGTTCAAAAGGAAAACGACAATAACTTCCTGCAATCGGAATTGGCCCGTTTATCCAGCGATTACGAGACCGTTAACTCCAGTCTCCTTTCCATGGGCAACCGGGTCGATGGCTTAGAAAGGAAGCTCGCCACCGAGCGGAGCCAGATCTTAACCCAAGAAAAGGAAAGTCGCCGTTTAACCTCCTCTTTGCAGGAATCCCAAGGGAAGATCCAGATTTTGGAGGCCAAGCTGGCGGAAATGACCGTAAAGCACAGTGAGGAGTTAAAGAAGCTGACCGAGCGCATCGCCGCTGACTCCAAGCACGAGGTGGTCTTACTGAAAAAGCGGGTCAAAACCGCCGTGGGCCCCGAGTTAAACGACTTGGAAAAACTTTCGGCCGAAAAGCTCTCCTCCGAGCTAGCCAGTAGCTTAAAGGCTTTAATCAGCCGGTTACTGACGAAGTTAAGGCAAGCTGGCGTGGAGCTGTAGGTAACCTTACCTGATAGCTTTAATATTAACCCCCCTAATCGCTGAACCCTTTAGTTTTCGGGTTTAACGGTTAGGGGGGTTTTTGTTTTTAAAGGGCCTAAAAGTTATTTTTTGACGTTAGTGGCCGGTTGAGCCGCTTTGTCGGCGGGGGCCTTGGGTTGAGCTTTTTGTTGAGCTTCTTGAGCCTTTTGTTGGGCTTCTTGGGCCTTTTTTATCTGGTCGTTCCGCCAGGCCGTGGCTTCCTTTTCAGCGGTGGCCACTTCCGTGGGTTTAAGCTTTTCTTGGACCGCGATGACGCTTTCCCGTAACCCCGGGGTCTGGGACCCGTAAGTCGCGGCCAGAATAAACCATTTTAAGGCTTGGACGTTATTGATGGGCCGACCTAAGCCATCCCGGTAAATGACGGCTAGGTTGAGCATGGCCTCGCTATAACTGGCTTGGGCCGCTTGATTGAAGTAGTCAAAGGCCTTTTTCTCGTCTTTAGCGACCCCGCCTTGACCTAAGACGTATAAGACCCCCAGCTCATTAATGGCTGGCGGGAACCCGGCTTTGGCCGAGGCGTTTAAGCTGGCCAAACCCTTGGGGAGATCTTGGGGGACGCCCACGCCCAAAAGGTAGAACTGGCTAAGTTTAAAATCAGCCTCTTTGGAGCCCAATTCCGAAGCCTTCTGAAAGTTCTGGATGGCTTTGGTCAGATCGGTTCTGGTCCCTTGACCCACCTCATAGGCCGCGCCCACTTGGTAGTAACCTTCCGGGGAACCCTTGGCCGCGGCCTTTTGGAACAGCTCCAAGGCTTTACCGTAGTTGCGGCTATTGGTGTCAGCGTTCTGGATAATGGCCCCTAAGGCCACCATGGCCTGGGGGTTGCCATTTTCCACCTCTTTGTTTAAACCATCCAGAAACTCCTGGGCCGTCATGGTCCGTTCCGGGGTCGGGGCGACCGTGGCGCTGGCTGGGGCCGTGGCGTTGGCCGGGGCCGTGGCGTTTTGGGCTTTTAAAGGCGAAACGCTCCCCAAAGCCCCTATTAAGGCTAAGAGCGAACAAAAGGCTAAAAACCGCGAGGGCTGGTTAAGCTTTAGCTTAAGCATATTTTTCTCCGACAAAACGGTTAATCTTGAGGCGAACTTTACCGCCGACCTTTGGGTTTGGGTTTAGCCGCGGGTTTGGGGGCGGCTTTGGGGGGTTCGGCGGCTTTAGCCGGCTGGGGGGCGTTGGCCGCGGCGTTGGCTTGCCCCACGGTCTGGGCGTAATTAATGGCCTGGGCCTTAGACCGAGCCGCCTCTAACCAGGCTTTGGCCTCAACGTCGGCTTGGGCGATCTCCGAGGGGTTCAGCTCCAGCTTTAAAGTCGTGGCCACCTGGTCCATTTCCTGGGGTTTAAAACCCACGTCCCGAGCTAAAGAAAACCACTTTAAGGCTTGGACGTTGTTTTTAGTCTGACCCTCGCCGTTTAAGTAGCAGACGCCCAAGTTCCGCATGGCCTCGCCGTAGCCAGCCTCAGCGGCTTTGGCGAAGTTGTTAAAGGCCGAGGTTTTATTGACCTTCTGGTTCCAGAGGCCGTTATACTCAATGACCCCTTTCTCGTTAATGGCCACCACCAACCCCGCGTCAGCGGCTTTGTTTAAATACTTTAAGGCCTCTGGGACATTGGCTTTAACGTGGAGCCCCCGAAAGTAGAAGATGGCCAGTTGGAAGTCAGCCGCCGGAAAACCCCGTAAAGAGGCTAACCTTAGGTTATCCAAGGCCTTGGAGACGTTCGGGGCGTCGCCTTGGCCCACTAAGTAAGACATGCCCACGTTGTAATAGGCGGCGGGCAAGTCCTTTTTGGCGGCTTTAAGGTACCACTCTAGGGCTTCAGTGAAATCCCGGCGGACGACCCGGCCCTGCTCGTAGTAGTTCCCCATTTCCAGCATGGCCGCGGGGTTACCCTTTTCGGCCTCTTGGCGGACGATGATGAGGATTTTCTCTTGCGGGGGCAGTTGCTCGAAGTTGGCTGGGAGATCGTATTTAGATAGATCCAGCTGGGCTGGCCCCGGGGCCGGGGCGTTTTGGGCTAAGGCCGCGGTGGTCTTTAACCCCCAAACTAACCCTAGACAAAGGACTAAAAGGAGCGAAAGGGCGGATTGACGCATGGATTCTCCTAAAAAAAGGCGGCCCAAAAGAGGGCGCTAGCCCTTAAGGCTAGGCCAAGAGGGCTCTATATAATGAAATCGCGCGCAATGAGGCGATAAAATAAATGACTATAATGAATCATTTTCCCGCGAAAGGAAAGGTTTTTTTTCGGGGGTCCGCCCTTTTGGGGGGCTCGCGGGCTATAAGTGACTAATAAATAGAGATTTAATATAATAAAACCAAAAATTACGTTTATTATTTTTCTCATTAGCGTCAAAATATTAAGTTATTAGGGAGTTTTTTTGGTTTTTCGGCGGGGATTTAAGAGTTGGATGGCCATCATGGTCAGGACCGCGAAAGCCATGAGCCCGCCAGCTAAAACGTGGGCCCGGCCATATTGGGCGTTTTCCACGTACACATAGATTTGCATGGATAAGACCCGGGTGACCTTGGGGATGTTGCCGCCAATCATTAAGACCACCCCAAACTCCCCAATGGCGTGGGCGAAGGACATGACGGCGGCGGTTAAAAAGGCGGGCCGAGTCTGGGGCAGGATGACCGTCAAAAAGGCGTCCACCGCGTTGGCCCCCAAAGTGGCCGCGGCTTCCAAGGGTCGTTCGCCCAAAGCCTCAAAGGCGTTCTGGAGCGGCTGGACCACAAAGGGCATGGAGCAGATGACCGAGGCCACCACTAGCCCCTCAAAGGTAAAGGGCAAGGTGTCTAAGGAAAGGGATTTAAATAGCTTTCCAATAGGGCCCATTGGGCCTAAAAAGACCAGTAAATAGAAACCTAAGACCGTGGGCGGGAGGACCAAAGGCATGGTCACGATGGCCCCCACTAGCCGCCGTAAATAGGTGTCGCGCCGGGAAAGCCACCAGGCCAAAGGCCCGCCAATGACCAGGGTGAACACAGTGGTGGTCAGCCCTAGCTTCAGGGAAAGATAAATAGCGTTGACATCGGCTTCGTTCAGCATAGTTTAAGATTATACATTATTTGGAAAAGCTTCGCGGTCGTTCCGTCAAAGGTTGGGCTAACTTTAGGCGGGTGGGCGAGGAAGGCGCGCCCCTAAGGATTGGTTTAGGGGCGCGCCTTAACTTTAAGCTTTAGGTTAGGGAAAAACCGGTTAAAAAACTACTTTTGGAGCTCATAACCATAGGAAAGGATGATCTTTTGGGCCTCAGGATCGTTTTTAATGTAATCCGCGAAAGCTTGAACCGTGGCGCTCTCAATACCCGGCTTTAAGATAACCATATCCTGAAGGATGGGCGAGTACAGGTCCGCCGGGACGTTCCAAACCGAGCCTTCGGTCAGCTTCCCGTCTTTGCAGACCTGGGACCAAGCGATGAAGGCGATTTCCGCGTTCCCGCTCTCGGCGAACTGATAGGCTTGGGTGATGTTGTTGCCAGTGACGATTTTGGCCTCTAAAGTCTTGTCCAGACCGAGTTTGGCTAAAACCTCATAGGCCGCCTTGCCGTAGGGGGCTAACTTGGGGTCAGCCACGGACAGCTTTTTGAAGGCGTTCTTCTTTAAGACCTCGCCCTTGGCGTCCACATAGCCAGCGGTCTTGGACCACAGGGCCAAAGCGCCTTTGGCGTAGGTGAAACGGCTACCGGGCTTAATCAGGTTTTCCGCTTCCAGCTTCTGGGGAGTGGCTGAATCCGCGGCCAAGAAGGCGGCGAAAGGGGCTTCCTGCTGGATCTGGGTGTAAAAACTACCAGTCGAGCCAAAGGAAAGGACGGCCTTATGGCCAGTTCTTTTCTCAAAGGCTTTGGCTATATCCTCGGCGGGCTTGGTGAAGTTGGCCGCCACCGCCACCTGGAACTCCTCAGCTTGAGCGTTCAAGCTGACGGTTAGGAAAAAGAAAACAGCCGCCAGGGCCAAACAGACTTTTTTCATGAAACCTCCGAATAATCCTTATGAAAAACTGTGATTTATGGCCTTATGGCCATATTAAGGGTAAAACGCCAAAGTTTTTGTCTAATGGACTAAATAAATTCCCATTTAGCCCCAAGCCTTTTAGACAAAACATGGCGAAAAATGACGTAAACATATCAATTATCTTGGCGCCTTGAGTATATATATTTTTGGCCTTAAATGTCAACGTTTTAAGCGGAGAAAAACGATAGGAGTCAAGGTAGGGGGGCGGAAAAGGGGGTTGGCCCGGGAATTGACGGTTTTTAGGAATGGTTTTGGGGCGATAACCGTTAGAAGAGTTTATTTTCGTTTGTTTTCGCGAAAATGATAAGGTTTTGAGGTTGGCTATCGCCTTCTAAACTCGCGGTTTAGGATAAATAACTCACTCTAACCCAACCTAAAACTAGGGGCGGGCTAGAGGGTTAAGTCGTTAATTTATCAACTTTTGGTGGAAAATGTCGCGCTAATATTGTATAATGGGCTCATACTGGAAGGCGCGAAAAAAAAATGTTTGACGGCCAAAGCCAAAAGGTTTGGAGTTGGCTAAAGGATTTATTTTAAACTTTTAGTTAAACCGGTCTTTGGGGGGCGTAAGGTCTTTTCCAGGCGGACCCCTTGATAGCCTTGACGTTAGTTGGGGGTTAACTGTGGTTGGCTAAGGGTTAGGCGCGAAGGCCAAGGTTAGCTGGTTCCGATTCACTAAGGTTAACTACGATCGGTCGCCCGAGGGAAAGACGTTGGACGCTTAAACCTCAGTTGGGCGGGCCGGGCCTAGGCCAAGGGTTAAAACAAGGCCAAACTTAAGGTAACGCTTTTTTTAAATGAGGGGTTCAGGTTTTTTTTCCTGTTTCGCCCTATTTTCTGGCATTTTCTCAGTCAAGCCCGAGAAAATGTGCTAGAATACTTTTTGGCGCAAAAAAAGCTTTAAATAAGAGATCTTAACCCTTGAGGAAATGAGTCTTATTTTAGGCCAGTTTTCTTTAATTTGGTGGCAAGCCCTTTTTGGTTATTTAAGGGGCTTTTGGGCCCTGATGAGGGCGTTTAAAGCTTAGAGCGGCCAAAAGCGCGTAATCTGGCGAGCGGCGGTCAGGATTAATTTTCTGGCCTTTTGGGGAGGTGGCTTTCGTCTAGAGGTCGCTAAAATTGATTATTATTGACCCAAGAAATAAGGTTTTGGGTCTTTATTGTTCCAGTGGAGAGGAAACCTAAAGATGGACGAAAATTTGACCTTGACCGCCCAGGATGTGGCTGACATCTTGCGGATAGCCAAGAACACCGTCTACGAGCTGGTCAAGCGGGGCGATCTGAACCATTATAAGGTCGGTCGTAAGATGCGCTTCACCCGACCGGACGTGGACGCTTATATCGCTAACTCCCGGTCCTCCGCCCGCCAGTCGGATTCTGACGGTGGCTCCCCCTCGAAGATCGAGGCCCAGGAAAGTGGGTTTATTATTTGCGGCAAGGACTCCATGCTGGACGTTTTGACCGGCTACTTAGGTCGCCGCTCGGACGTGGATCGTCCGCCTTTAAGGGCTTACGTGGGTAGTTACGCTGGGCTGACCTCCCTTTATTACGGGGAAGTCCAAGCCGCCACCACCCACCTCTGGGATGGGGACTCCAACCGCTATAACGTCCCCTTTGTCAGGCGGTTACTGCCCGGCGTCCCGGCGGTGGTCATTCACCTCACCAAAAGAACCCAAGGGCTGTACGTGGCCGCTGGCAACCCTAGGAACGTTAAAACCTGGGCCGATTTACGGCACGGCTCTTTAACCATCATTAACCGGGAAAGGGGAGCGGGCTCGCGGGTCCTTTTGGATGAGCAGCTACGCCTTTTAAAGGTTAATGGGCGGATTATCCCGGGTTACGAGCGTGAGGCTCTGTCGCACATTTCCGCGGCTGGCTTTGTCGGTCGCGGGGAGGCCGATGTGGGCGTGGGGGACATGAAAGCCGCCTCCATGGTGGAAGGGGTGGACTTTGTGCCGCTCCAGACCGAGCAGTTTGACATGGTGGTCCGGAAAGAGGATTTTGAGACCCCGGTGGTCCAGGCCATTTTAAGCGTCTTAAAGTCCCGGGAGTTTCGGGAGCAGTTCCAGCACATGAAGGGCTACGACATTACCGACATGGGTAAGGTCCTGGCCGAAACCTAAAATAACGGGGGGCTTAGCCCCCCTTATTATTTATGGGCTGTCCAGTTTTTTTAGTCTATAAGATCAGGTTGGCTAAGCTCAGTTGGCTTATTGGGTCGCGATGTTGGACTGGGGCATAAGGTAATTATGGGGGTTCGCGATCGGCCCTTAGAGAGCGGGCTCTTTATGGGCTTATGGGAGGTAACGCGAAACGCTTCAGTAAATCTCCACCGCGACCTGGGTCTTCCCCACGAAAGCCACGGCCACTTTCTTGACGACCCCATACTCGGCGCCGTATTTCGCGTCATAGTCCCGGAACTGGATCTGGTTTTTCGCTTCTATAATGGTTTCCTGACGCTTTTCCTTTATCTTCTTCGCGACCTCTTCGCTTTGGCCCAAAGTGGGGGTAAAAGCGCTACGCTTTAACTCGAAAACGAAGGCCACCCTTTGGCCAAGGGTGAGGAGGATATCGAAGACTTCTTCGACCGTGACTGACTGGGTGGCGACCGAGAACCTTAAGGCTTTCAAGACCGAGAAAATAAGCCCGGGGTATCGCTCTTCGCTGGCCTTAAGCTCAGAGTGGGAGTTCCACCAAAGAATATCCCTGAAAGACGCGGCTAAAGCGGTCGAGTCATAGATCTCCAGAGCCCTTACGATCCGCTCCCTTAAAAGGGTGATGGTAACTTCCGCCTGACCAAGCAAATAGTCGAGAAGGTTTTGGTCAAGGGCCTGGCTGACCTCCTGGTTGGGGCGCCTTAAGAGGTAAGAGTCCGCGCTTAACCGTTGGTCGATTGTTAGATAGCCAGTTTGGAAGAG
>JAISRZ010000037.1 GCA_031273455.1 Deltaproteobacteria bacterium
CGGAATTTTGTTTTAGCCAAGTTTGAGGTTATTGATCCAATAAAGAGCGTATCGGACCAAAAACCGCGGCCCAAGGGCGCAAAACGGCCTTTAAGCTGAAGGTTTCGGGCCTTTGGCGCGCTTTTATACACCAGTCTAAAAGAGCCCCCTAGCGCGTCCTTAATCGACCGTGGACTAGCTAACCACTGGCGGCTGAGCTAGGCTAAAGGCGCGGCGAGTGGTTGAAAAGGAGACTGTCATTGGACTTTTCTGACGAAAGCCGCCATCTATGGCGTAGCCGCGTTAGGGGCTTAACGCACAATGAGTGATAGTTTTTGGCGTAAAAGCCCCCTTTTAGCCTATATAAACTTTTTTCCAAAGTTTAGACATATTAAGTCCACATCTATAGCGGTTTAAAAGTTTATGGCTTGGGCTTTCGTTCGGCGCCAGATAATCTTTATCCGCTCCTTGTCTGGTAACGGTTAAATATCACAGCTTAGAGGATTTTTTTGTATAGGAACCCGCGGCGGAATTTTAAGTTAGGATCCCTATGTCTTTTAACGGGCCAATATTCGCCGTGAATCTCCAACGATATCGCGCCCTATATAATATTGACCCAGAACATTTAGCCGCGAGAGCTGGCTTAAGTTCCGTTCGTCTGGCTCTTTTAATGGCCGGTCAAAAGGAACCCACGGGCGCTGAGGTCTTGATCTTTTCGGATATTTTTCTTTGTGATTATAATGACCTTATATCAGATAAATTACCGTCTTCAATTATTCTATTAGAAGAGTTTTTTAAAAAATACACTAACATTAATGATGAAGATAGAATAAATATTCTAGAATTTTTATTTTTAAGCGAATGTCAAGATTTTTTAGACCCACCTACGCCCTTTGACCGCCAAAACCTAATTGTTAATTTTAAAAAATTTAGCGCTATTTATAAAGAAGACGAAGTTAAAGCGGCGCAAGAATTACGCTTATTTTTTAATTACAAGACAAACGAAATAAAAATAAATGTTTTTAATGATTTTCGCCAAATTGGCCTTACGGTCTGGCGCCGGCGACTCGACAATAGCCATATTTCCAGTTTATATATCCAAGGCCCAGCGTCTAGGCCTTCCATTCTCGTTAATTACGCCAAGGATGTCTTTAGTCAACGTTTCGCTACGGCCTTCGCGGTTGGCCGAACTCTTGGGGCGGACGGTCCAGACAATGACTTATTTTATGATGGGTCACTGAAAGAGCCACAGGATAATCTGGTTAATCAAAGGGCCAATAAGTTCGCTTTAGAATTCCTGGTCCCCAAAGATTTTTTAAGTAAAATACCTCACAATACCCAATGGGCTAAGGATAAAATTATAAAATACTCTAAAAACGCGCTAGTTAATCCTCTTAATTTTTTAGACGCGCTTTTTAACGCTCACTTAATATCTAAAGAAGATAAAAATCTATATTCTAACTTAGAAATCGCTAATGAAGAAAAAATAGATCCTGAATTTATCGCTGAGGCTAGCCCAGAGCTAAAAGAACGTAAATTATATTTTCTCCAACGGGGTTTATCCAGCGACTATGTGTCCCTAGGCTTTAAGGCCTATCGAAATCAGCTAATTTCCGCGGGTAAACTTACGGAAATGTTATTATGTAATGAACCAAATGAATTATGGGAAATTTCTAAACTTTATCACGAAAATCTCGATTAAAAATCGCGATAATTTTTATAACGAACCCCTTAAGTTAAGGCCAAAGTTTCAGCATGGAAGATAGCTCCCCCAAACCGACCTACGCCGAGCTCGTTAAGGAAAACGCCGCCTTACGCTTAGAAGTGGCTCGTTTAAGACAGCTCTATGGGAACCTTAAACCCGTTTCCCAAAAGCCCAAGGTTCTTTTCTCAGGCCTATCGGACCCCGGCTCTAATATTCCATCGCCGACGGTGGGGCCTTTAGGCCAACCCCCGGCCCCAGCGGAGGTCACAACCCCAGCCCAGACCGCGGCCATCCCCGAGGCTCTACCCCAGCTCACGCCCCAGACCGCCTCTCAGCCAGAATATAGAGCTCCAACCTTAGACGTCGCTTTAAACGATTCCGCGAGCTTAGAGGCGAAAATCCAACTCTTCTTGAGCCTTTTCGCCGGTCGGACGGATGTCTACGCCAAGCGTTTTGTTATTAAGCGTAATAACCAAGCTGGTTACGCCCCAGTCTGCGCCAATGAGTGGAAGTTAAAGCTCTGCCAAAAGCCTAAAGTAAAGTGCGCCGTTTGCCCAGCTAAAGAGTATTCGCCTTTAACCCCCCAGGTTATCCAAAAGCACTTAGCCGGGCTCAGCCCTAGCGGTGAGGACGTTATTGGCGTTTACCCCATGCTTATTGACGAAACCTGCCGCTTTCTCGCCGCTGACTTTGACGATAAAAACTGGCCCCAGGACATCTTGGCCTTTCAGAAGGCGGCCAGGGAAAGGGGACTAGAGCTAGCCATTGAGCGCTCGCGCTCCGGTCAAGGGGCCCACGCCTGGTTCTTCTTCGCCGAGCCTATCCCAGCCTCTTTAGCCCGGCGCTTGGGTAGTGGATTATTGACCGCGGCCATGGAAACGCGCCATGACTTAAATTTTTCCTCGTACGATCGATTTCTCCCCAACCAAGACACCATGCCCAAAGGCGGCTTAGGGAACCTTATCGCTTTGCCCTTACAGGGACAGGCTAAAAGAAACCAGAATAGCCTATTTATTGACGAGACCTTTAACCCATACCCCGACCAATGGGCCTATTTAGCGGGGCTAAAAAAGATTCCTTTAGCCACGGTGGAGTCCGTGGTCAGCCAATTGGCGTTAAGCGGCGGGGACTTGGGCGTTCTGGCCCCAGCCGCGGAGACGGATAAGCCCAAAAATAAACCCTGGGAGAGGACAACGCCGCCGGTTCCCTTGGTGAAGAGCGATTTTCCAGCTAGCGTTAATCTTATCCGGGCCAACGGGATCTACCTACCCAAAGAAGGTTGCTCCGAACGGGGTTTATCCCGGGTTAAACGCTTAGCGGCCTTTAAAAACCCTGAGTTCTTTAAAAAACAGGCCATGCGCCTATCCACCTACAATCTGCCCCGGATCATTTGCCCAGCTTGGGAGACCGATGAGTGGCTTTGTCTGCCCCGGGGCTTGGAAGGGGAGCTTATAGGCTTATTGGCCGGGTTAGGCGTAACCGTGTCCATTGATGATCTAACCGAAGAGGGGTCAAAGGTCCCGGTCGTCTTCACTGGGGAGCTACGAGAGGAGCAAGCTTTAGCCGCTAAAGACCTTATAGCCCACCATAATGGGGTCCTAGCCGCGGCCACGGCCTTTGGGAAGACCATTATCGCCGCCTACCTCATCGCCCAAAGGCGAGTCAACGCTCTAATCATAGTCCAAACCCAGGCCCTCATGAACCAATGGCAAGAGGCTTTAACGCGGTTTTTGCGTTTAGAGGACCCTTTAGCCGATCCATCGCTTACGGGCGCTTCCGACTTCATTGGGCAGTATGGCGGGGGCCAAAAGGATTTAACCGGCTTAATCGATATCGCCATTGTGGCCTCATTGGCCCAGGAAGAGGAGGTTAAACCGTGGGTTAAGGATTACGGGCTAGTTATCGTGGATGAGTGCCACCATGTGGCCGCCTTTCGGCATGAGTCAGTTCTAAAGGAGGTTAAAGCCCGCTGGGTCTATGGTTTAAGCGCCACGCCCTTACGCCAAGATGGCCACCATCCCATTGTTTTTCAACAGTTAGGGCCCATCCGCCACCAGGTTAGCTCCAAGGTTCAAGCCTTAACCCAAGGCTTTACCCGGATCTTAATCCCTAGGTTCACCAAGTTTCAAAAACCCTTGGAGGCCCCGGACAACTGGGCCATGACCGATATCTACGCTGAGCTGGCTAAGAGCCCCAGCCGCTTAAACTTAATCGTTAACGATGTGGTCGAGGCCTTAAAGCGGGGCCGGACCCCTTTAGTCTTATCCGAGCGGGTGGAGTATGGCCAAGAGCTAACCGAAAAAATCCAAGAAGCCGCCAAAGAAGAGGGGATTTTCTTTTTAAGCGGTCGCGGGACCGCCAAAGAAAAGCGCGAAACCTTAGCCAAGGTTAGAAGCCACCCCAAGGACCAACCTTTAGCCATAGTGGCCACCGGTAAATACGTGGGCGAAGGGTTTGATGAGCCGAGGCTGGACGCTTTATTTGTGGCCTTGCCCATCGCCTGGAAAGGGACCGTGGCCCAATACGCTGGCCGCCTTCACCGCCTTTGCTCCCACAAAACCGAGGTCTTAATCTATGACTATGTGGACGCCCATGTCCCGGTCTTAGAGCGGATGTACCACAAAAGACTAGCCGCCTACGCCTCTTTAGGCTATTCCCCCCAAAGGTCGGGCCAAAGCCCGGGCCAAAGCTCGGGCGAAAGAATCGCCGCTATCTTTAATCAAGAGGACTATTTAGAGCCCTTTACCCAAGATATCGCTTTAGCCAAAAAAGAGATCGTTATAGCCAGCCCCTATTTCGCCAAAGCCCGGCTCCAAGAAATAAAACCACGTCTGGTTAAAGCCCAGGGCAACGGGGTTAAGGTTATCATCGTGGCTAAAGCCCCGGAGCCCGGGCTCTTTACCTCATTTGTGGAGGAAATGGCGAAAGACCTGGAACAGGCCGGTCTAAAGGTAGTCTTCCAAACCAATGGTCAACGAAAGTACGCCATAATCGACCGCCGCCTGGTCTGGTATGGGGACATCAGTCTATTGGCCGAGGCTAAAAGCGAGGAAACCATGATGCGCCTGGATAATAGGGATATCGCTTTGGAGCTGATGGAGGATCTGGCTCTCCCCCCTGAACCGGAGAAGGGCTAGAGAAGGGTTATATGGCGCCGAAAAAGCGGCGGCGGAGCGGAAGATCAAAGAGCGGCGGAAGACGGCGGCGCTCTCTATTGGTGGTGACCTTAAAGCTGGTCGGGCGAAGCCTCTAGTTGGCGGCGGCGCCTTCTGGCTTTTAGCCTAAGGCCTCTAGATAGGCGCGTCCATTTTCCGCTATACTTGGGTCGCTATCGCTATCCAAAGGAGGTCGCCAAAGGGAGGTCCAAAAACGCGTCGCTAATTATTCGCGTCAAAGGGTCGCGGGAAACGAATATCCGCATCGAATTTGCCAACCCCTTCTTGGAGCTGGCCTGGTCGACTACAATATCCAACTTCCTCCTTAAAAGCGGCCTACGAAGCGCCAGCGTCAAGGAAATAGCCAAGGAAATAGACGTTTATCATTTTGGTCCTCTAACTCAATTTCAGCCTGTTTCATTTCGATAAATTTATCGACAGTCAATGTCCCTCCCTTGGCTGTCCCCAAGAATGGACAAGAATATTTATTGTCCACTTGATTTTTATCTATAGGTTCATCTATTTTAGGTTTTGATATGATTTTTGAAGACATCTTGTATACCCATGTTGAATGTGATATATATTTATCAACATATCTATCTATTAATCTGTTATGTAGTTCTATTACTGAACTAACATAATCTATTATGAATCATTATTTCATAACTTGTAGCTAAATATTTAGATACATCAGATTACCAATGACAGGATCGTCTTAAACCCGAAAGGCCTGACATTAAGCTATTTCTTAGTTCCCCTGGAATAGCTGGAATTCAGGATTTACCCTTGTAACTCTTTGAAAATAGCTAAGTTTTGACAAAAGACCACCTGGAAATCACCCTGGAAATTTTCCTGTCCAGTAGAGCTAATCGAGAGCGGTATTGTCGGTTTCTGAACGCTAAAAATTTCCCGAGGCTTCAGCTGGAGTTTCATCGGCTATTTATTATTTATAAGGTGTTTTTTTTTTTGATAACCTGCGCTATAATATAAACTAGAGTGGGATGCGTGAACCAAACTAAACAGAAGTTTTTTTACTTAAATATGGTGATCATTATGGATATTAACGAAAAAACCATAATAGATAAGATTGTTTTAATGATAGTGTCAGCGTTTTCCCCTGAAAAAATTATCCTTTTCGGATCTCGCGCCAGGGGTGATCATTCCCCTGATAGTGATTATGACATTCTGGTAATCATGAAGGATCTTGATGATAGAATAGAGCTGGCCACGCGACTATATAGAGAAATCTCAACTACTGATTTGCCAAAAAAAATTGACTTTTTGACGATTTCCAGCGCTAGATACGAAGAGCTCAAAACAAGTGTAGGATTAATTTATCGGACAATCAATATTGAAGGAAAAGTAATTTATGAAAAACATTTATGAAATGTGGCTTAAAAAGTCTTCTAGCAATCTTTTTATAGCTAAATTACGATATTTCAATGAGCCTTGATCGCTCCTAACAACTGGATTTAGGTTAACGCTTGACCCCTAATCTAAGCTGACATAATTATAGCGCGATTTATAATAAATTTCCAGCCTTAAATAAATATAGCCAAGAGGCCCTGGTCAAGATGGGCGCCTTGGCTATAAGGTTTAGGAGGGCGGCGATCGTCATTTGGTCCGCCAAACTTCTCTTTACCGCCCCTAAGGGACTTAGATCAAAACGACCCGCTGTTGTCTAACCAGCTGAAAAAACTGATTGATCATATGATCCTCAATCAAATAGCTACTGGGGACTTCTAACTGACCAAAGGTTCGGGTGATGGCCACGTACAGAATCTGAAACTCTTCCCGGGACACTATGGGTTTAGATTCCTCTTTTTGGGGCTTGGCCCGGCTACCCCGATCCAGAACTTCGGTTAGCTCAATAAAGTCCCTTAGAAGGAACACCTGATTAAACTCTTGGCCCTTAGCCTTATGAGCCGTGGTTATGACCAAGTCCGCGGCCATCTCATTGGGCGCGGCCCGCCTTCTTAGGGCGTCAAAGATCTCGTGGACTTTATTTCCATACTTTTTCTCCACGGCTAGGCGGATCTTCATGGCCGTGTCCTCAGCTTTTTGCACGTAAAACTCCAAATCGGCCAGGGATTTGAACTTTTTAATAAAAGGGTCCTGGGCCAACTCGGGCCGCTGGTTTCTTAAGAGGTTGATGTCCTTTAAGATCTCGAACTGGTAGCCCTCAAAGCCGCCTTGGTAATAAATCTTCATTTGGTCCAAATTAGTCGCCGCGAAGTCAAAGATGGCCGCGTTGGTCCGGGCGATAACCACTGGGGGATAGTCATTTTTCGGGGTTAAAGGCGGGCCAGTTAACCCACAAAAGTCCTTTTTAGCCCCCAAAATCTTTAAGTATTGGTTAGCCAGGTCAGCCACCTTCTGGGGGCACCGAAAGGATTGGGTCAGATAATAGGTCTGGGCCCCGGACTTTTCCGCCTTAGGTAAAGCGTTGACCGCCCCGTTCCAACCGTAGATCTGTTGATAGGGATCGCCGACTAAGATCTTCCGGCCCGGAAAATTAAAGATAACGTCAATCATGGCGTCATTAAGATCCTGGGCCTCGTCCACCAGGATCTCATCGTATTGGTCTAAAGGAAACTTAGCCAACTGAAAAAGCTTAAAGTAGCCATTGTGGGGCATAATAAACTTTTTGTCTTTCATGTCATCCCAAATTTTATTAAAAGCCGCGCTTAAGCTCTTTTTAGTGATTTCTTGCTCTTCTAAGGACTCCCGAATACTTTTAGCGTATTTTTTTAAAAAAACGGTCGGCGTTGGGGCGTTGGAGAGCATCCAGGCGTTCAGAGCGTCGTATATGATCTTGGCTAAACCAAAGGTCGCCCCATTTATCTGGGCGCTTAAGCGCTCCTTTAGGTCTAAGACCCGATAATTACCCAAAACTCTTTGGTACTCCCGGCCAGTGTAGCCGTAAGCTAAACTATGGATGGTCCGAACGTCCACGTTGCGTAAGGGGGCGAAAGCGATTCTGGCTTCCTCGGCTAAGGCTTTGTTAAAGGCCAAGTACAAAAGCCGGGCCCCGGGCCTTTTAGCGGCGTAAGCCTTTAAGGTCGAGGTCTTCCCGGTCCCGGCGAAAGCGGTGATGGCCATAAAGTCGTCTTTAGCGTTAATTATTTCCCGCTGCTCGGCGGTTAAATCTTCTTTCAAGGTATTTTTTGACCTTTTTATAGCTTTCTAAAACTATTATAGATTAAAAGCCTTAATGTGTTAGGGGCCGCTAAGCCAGGGCGACCCAGCCAAAAGCCCCCCAAACCTAGTCCAGCGCCCAGGTCCAGCCTATATACGTAAAAAAACATCTCATTTATACCATAAATAGCGGCCATTAAAAGAGGTTAGGTTAAATATTTTTCCCCTGGCCTAAAACTTTCCCCCCAAACTTCCCTAGACTTTCCCAAACGGCCAAGATCAGGCGGCCAAGATCTTAGGCCCTAACGAGGCCCTTTTAGGGCCTAGACCCTTTATCGACCAATCCATAAGGTCGCTCATTTAATAGCGGGGGCGAGAATAGGGCCTATAAAGGCCCCTAGGGGGCCTTTTAAGGCTTAAGCTAGGTTGGGGAGGGGACCAAAGGAAAGGGGCCTTTTAGGAGCCAGTATGCCCTAGCCCGGGGACGGCTAAACTCTTTTCCAAACGGCGCAAAAGGAAGGTGGCGATGGTCACCAGGACCAGGTAGTAAAGGGCCACCAGTAGGTAGCACTCTAAATGCCGAAAGTAGAGGGATGCGATTTGCTTAGCCTCGCCAGTCAGCTCCTGGAGGGTCACTAAGACGGCTAAAGAAGAGTATTTAATTAGATAGATGATTTCGTTGCCGCAGCCGGGCACGGCTCGTCTTAAAGCCATGGGGGCGGTGACGTGCCAGAAGGTCTGAAGGCGAGTGAAACCCAAGGACTCGGCGGCTAAATACTGACCCCGGCGGATGGATAAAAGGGCCCCTCGGATGTACTCGGATTGGTAAGCCCCGCTACACAAAGAAAAGCCCAACACCGCGGCGGCGTAAGGTTTGAGTAAAAAGATCCGCCAAGTGAACTCTGGCCAACCCAGGGGCTTTAAGATGGGCTCTAAAAGGAGGGTTAAAGAGGGTAAACCGTAGTACCACATCATTAGTTGGACCACTAGGGGGGTCCCTCTAAAGATGGAGACGTAGAGATCCAAAATCCGCTTAAGCCACTTGGGCCCAGCGGCTCGCCCAGCCCCGGCTAAGACGCCAATGGCCACCCCCAAAAGCGTGGACGGAACGATGATCTTAACGCTGAGCCAAAAACCCTTATTTAGAGCCGGGGCCAGAACCGTAACGTAAAACTCCCAAGTGCCCAAATTAGTGGCCTGTCAGCTCACTTAAGCGGGAGCAGAAGAGGGCGGCTCGGCTGGCCCCGCCCTCTTGGAGTAAAGCTTGGGTGGAGCCCCGCTCGACCACGCGACCGGTCTCCATAAACAAGATCTCTTTAGTTAAGCGCCGAGCGAAGCCGATCTGGTGGGTCACCATCAGCATGGTCATGCCGCCCTCGGCTAAAGCGGCGATGACGTTTAAGACCTCGCCAATCAGCTCTGGATCCAAAGCTGAGGTGGGCTCATCTAAGAGCATCAGTTTCGGGTCCATGGCCAAAGCCCGAGCGATGGCCACCCGCTGCTTCTGACCGCCGGAGAGCTGGGCTGGATAGTGGTGAGCTTTGTCGGCTAACCCCACCCGAGCCAGTTCGCTCATGGCCCGCTCCCGGGCCTCATGGGCCGGAAGGCCCTTCACCTTCCGGGGGGCGATGGCCACGTTCTCGCGGGCCGTTAAGTGGTCGAAAAGGTTAAAGTCCTGGAAGATCATGCCGATCTCCCGCCGAAAGTCGCAGATGTCGTGGCGGCTCATCTCCCGAGCCGACCGACCGTCCAGGATAACATCGCCAGTGTCCGGGGGATCCAGAAAGTGGACGCACTGGAGAAGGGTGGATTTCCCCCCGCCGGACGGGCCAATCAAGACCTTAAGATCGCCTTTATCCAAGGTCAAGGAGACGTCATCCAGGATAAGTTTCCCGCCTAAGCGCTTGGAGACGCCAATGACCTCCAGAATCGGGGCCGGTTGCGGGCCCGTTTGGACCGCGCCCGCGTCGGTTAAAGGGTCGGTTAGGGGGTTAGTCATGAGGTTAACCCTCGGGTCGGTTTGGGGGTCAGTTATAAGACTAGTCATTGGGGAACTCTCAATGCCCCACCGCCTCGGTGCGATCGCGCCCGAGGCCGGGGATCCGGGTGGCCTTATCCACCGCCTTAAGAGCGGTGATCCCCAAATGGGTTAAGGCGAAATACAAAAGACCCGCCAAAATGTAGAAGGTCGCGTGAGCGTGGGTGGTGGCCGCCATATGGCCCACCCGACTCATGATCTCCAAGGTCCCTAAGACGTAAGCCACGGCCGAGTCCTTGAGCAAAATGGAGTACTCATTGGCCCAAGCCGGGATGGCCAAGCGTAAAGCCTGGGGCAGGATCACGCTAAAAATGGCTTTGATCGGGGTGAAGCCTAAGGACTTGGCGGCCAGGTACTGGCCCCGATGGAGCGAAAGGATAGCCCCCCGAAAGATCTGAGACTGGTATGCCCCGCTAGCCAGGCCTAAGGCGGCCACCGAGGCCACCAAGGGCGGTAAGACCACCGCTTGGCCGAAAATGGACGATAAAGTTTTTTCTAAAACCCCAAAAATCCCGAAATAAAAAAGAAAGAGGAGCACCAGAATAGGGACGCCCCGAAAGAACCAAACATAAACCCCGACCAGTCTTTTAGCCCACTTAGGGCCATAGACCTGGATCGCGGCCATGGGTAGGCCTAAAGCCAGCCCCAAACCCATGGCCCCTAAAACGAGGCCAATGGTGTAACCGCAGCCTTTAAACACATAAAGGACCGCGTCCAGCGAAGGCAAAGAGAAGGTCAGCATGGGCTCTTAAGGCTGGATAAGCGAATCGGGGTCAGCCTTAGGCCGCCCCTGGCGGCCTAAGGCGATACTCCGCGAGTGAACGGTTATCAGAAGAGGGGCTCAATCAGCTGATGCTTTTTAATCAGCTCAGCCCAGATGGGGTCTTTCTGGATCTCGGCCAGACCTTCGTTCAGAACCTTTAAAAGCTCCACGCTTTCTTTGTTAACGGCGATGGCGTAGTCCTCATCCGGGATGCCAGCCAAACCTAGGGCTTTCACCGGGAACTTCTCCAAAAACTCAGTGGCCTTGGAGTCGTTCATGACCGCGGCGTCGATCCGACCGTTAATGACGTCCTGGATGGACATATCCGCCGACTCAAAACCGGTGATGGTGTACTTCCGCCCGTCCTGGCCGTTGGCCTTTTCCATGGAGGCCAACTCGCTGGTCCCACTCTGGAGGCCAATGGTCTTCCCGCCTTTTAAGACCTCGTCTAAAGTTAAGGGCGAATCGGCCTTAACCAAGACGACCTGCTTAACCTTCCAATAGGGGTTACTAAAGGTCACTTGCTCAGCCCGCTCGGCGGTGACCGAAAGGCCGGAGGCGATGAGATCAAGCTTTTTGTCTTTCAGGTTAGTGACAATGGAACTCCAGTCAAAGGCCTGATGGACCACGCTCAAACCCTTCTTCTTGGCGATCCAGTTGATCATGTCAATGTCAAAGCCTTGAGCCTCGCCGGATTCGGCGATGTAAGCGAAGGGCGGGTATTTGGCGTCAATGCCGTTGACTAAAGGGGCGTCTTTGGCGAAGAGGCTCGAGCCCAAAGGGCAACAGATAAAGGCGAAAATGAGGACCGCCAGAAGGCGGAAGATTTGTTTTAGCATGGTAACCCCACTTTTGGGACTAATGGTTGTTTCTTAGGGACCTGTCAGGGCCGTTTGGCGATATTTTGCGGCTAAAAGTGGGACGTCTCCCCTCCTATCAGATAGTCCAGGGCTTGATAAGTTTAATGAATTACAGATAGTTTAACGGAAGGCTCCCCTAGTGTCAACAATAATCGCCGTCCTTAAGGGGCCATCGGGCTAAATTGTCAATAAAAGTTGCGGGGGGAAAGACCGCTGGCCACAACCTGACCTTAGAGTCTTGATAGCCATGGTGACCAAGGGTTCGGGGGTTGGCCTCGCGTCGTAAAGTTAGATTTGGTAGGCCCCAAGGCCACGGAGGTCGTTTAACCTAGGATACCTTATCGGGCCCTAACCTCTGGACGGCCAGGGCCCCGGAAGATACGCTTTAGTCTTGGGTATTTTAAATGCTATTTCGCTTAAAAGCTATAAAAAAGATGTTAATTAAGTATTTTAGAATTTAAGAAATTTATATAGGCTTAAATTATTTAATTAATTAATTAGACCACTAAATTATTAAGAGCTATTTATTTAATAAGCGAAGTTGCCTGGCCTTTCTAACGCTCTTCTCGAACAACTTCCCTATGAACATTGAGCTTTCCCGCGCGACTGACACCTGACCGTCAAAGGGGTTATTAGCCGCGAGGATCAGCGCAGAAGGCCGCTAGATCTTCCAGGGCCGGAAGCGACTTTAAAGTCTCTTGGGCCGAAAGAGACTTTAAAGCCGACTTTTAGCTAACGGACGGGCCGCCTGGCCCAGACGACCTGTATCCTGGGTTTGGTCAGAACTTTATTTATGGACAAAACTATTAGAGTCATCGGGCGGAATCATCGGGGGCTCCCGTTCTGGTCGGAGTAGTTTTCCCTCGATTCAGGGGTTTGACCTGGAGAGCCAACGACAATCGCTGTTTTGGGGGAGTGATGGCCAGTAGCCCCATTATCGCTCCCCCCAAAATCGTTCTCTTCTGGTTTTTGGAACTCATTATGGCCAAAAAACTTTGGTCTGATTTTGCAGAATTAATATTTATTTTATGACATAAAAATTAATATGTTGGCTTAAAAAAAAAACGTATTGGTTCTTATGACGCACTATAGAACATAAATATGAAGAAATTTATTTTCTCAAATGTCTAATAAATTTAAAATTTTTATCATTTAAGAATATAAAATATATTTCAAAAATATTGAAGTTAAATATATACCATGGGCTTAGCCAGAAAAAAATTGAGAATTTCGGTTAATTTTTCCGCGAAACTCAGATTAGAAAATAATACTTGACAGGCGCCTTAATCATCGCTAGTATAAATATTCAGTTGAGTGGATATGGAGGCTTAATGGCCAGTCGAAAGTGTGGGAAGATGAATCCCCTTGGGGATAGAACATGGCCAAATATTATTGGGATTGGTTTTTGAGCGCTGGATGGGGCGATGGTCTGAATGGCGATTGGCTTTCACCTTTAATTTTCTGATTTACCACCGCTTGAAAAAGATAGTGGTAATAACATAAAGAGGCCAAGGGAAACTAAAATGGGAGAAATTTTTTACGCCACTATCTATGATATTAAAGATATGACCCGCTTCTCGATGTGCGTTGATAAGTTCCACGCTAACTGTTATTCATACAGCGGCGCTGTCGTCTACGCTCACTATCTTTTACGTCAAAAGCCATATCGGGTCATGTGGTTCAGTCCATGCGCCCTTCAAGAAGGCGGTTTGAATGATTTCTCAGAAAAGTCAGATTTGCTTGGTGTATCCGCTTCCATACAGTACGATGATTTTCTTCCAGACATTGATGTATCTGATAAGAATAGTCGGAAGAAATTACTATTTATACGGAAAAACCGCAAGCGTTGGCGTTCAATCAAAATTCGTAATAAGGCCATGGAATATTTTAACTATGATAAAAATCGTAGCGTCTTGTATTCGGGTTTTCTGTTAAACCATACCAAAAAGCTAGCGATTAATCTCTCGGACTACCTACAGCGATCGTTGTCAATGTTCGGTCGTGACTTTTTGGGGGCCATTGATTTAATTCCTGTTTTAACTGATACATGCGGTGGATCCGCTATGGCCTTTTTTGATGGAATTTCTTGGGATACTACGGAAGAACTTTCAGCGGAATGGCGAGGAGATTTGCTCCAAATCGTTGATGAGCCTCCAGCTAATTTTAAAATCATCAATTGCTGTTTCGCTAGTATCTGGGACAGGGCGAATGCCTGCCGAAGCGTGTACGGAGTTGACAGTTTTAATTATATACTTGGTGATAAAAATGGTAATCGCTATGAATGCGCTAAATTAAATCTTTGTTTTGAACGAGGTCCGCGCCGTCAAGTTAAAATTGAATTTAAAGAAAAAGGAATTCTTTTTACCGCGGAGATTGTACCCGAATCGATATGACTCTTAAATGAATGACGCCTTCAGGGCCCTAACTTTTGGACGGCCTAATTAAAAGCGACTTCGCCTAAAATATAAAAAAGAGACCGAAAGTTTGTGTTTTTTGAATCAAAGATATTTATATAACCTTAAACTAAATAATTGACTTAGCTTCTTATTAACTGCGAATAATTTATTGAAAGAGCGTCTAAATCTAGTGGATTAGCCCGCTCTGGGTTACGAGACCGAACTGGCTTTAACTTAGGGGGGTTAACCTTGGGGCGGTGGCCTTGGCTTTAGGGCCCTTAGCCAGATCGATAATTTTATTTTGGGGTGACTTAGGGGCGAAAGCGGTCTTAATATGGTGGCCCGAGCCGTAAATAGCCAGTCCCAGCCCGATAGTGTCTTGGGCCGTAGGGATAATAGCCTTAAGGGCTATCTTGACAGCCTCAGACAAGTCGGAAGCGATCGTTTTCTTAAACTTTTCCGCCCGGGTGGCCGCGTTGTCGCGGATGTCCTCTTGTTCAACCAAGGAAAGGCTTTCCCAAACGATCTTAGCTAAAATTCGATTGGTCTCTAAAGCCGC
>JAISRZ010000123.1 GCA_031273455.1 Deltaproteobacteria bacterium
GGGTATGGGTCTTTTTTCGGCAATAACAAAGCCGCCGCCGTCTTAGCCTCCATGGCCGCCTCGGAGAACTACTCGCTCGTGGCTCCTTACCTAAGCGACCTGGACATTGACGCGGAGTCCAGGGCTTTTTTAATCGAGCGGGCCCAGCAAAGGGGCGAGTGGGCTAAAGGGGAGCTCATTAGTCTTTTAACCTACGCCTGGGCCAATCAACTGGACCCCTTGACCTTTCCCGGGTCCATTTTCGGGGCCATCGGTTATGGGCAGTTTATGCCCTCCAACGTGGCTAAATACGCGGTGGATGGGGATGGGGACAAAAGGATCGATCTTTTTAACAAACCCGACGCCATCTTTAGCATTGGCCGGTTTTTAAGGGATCATGGCTGGACCAAGGCCACCACTGAGGAGAAGCGGCGGGAGGTCATCATGCGGTATAACAAAAGCGGGACTTACGTCAACACCGTTTTATACGTGGCCAAAGTCTTAGACCCCGCCTTCGCCGATTGATAACCTGGGTTCAAGACCTAAAAAAGGGCGGGGTCTAGTCTATTAGTCAAAAGGGTTAGTTGTTTGAAGGCGCCTGGTCGGACGGGGAGTTGTCTATCGGTCCGTGGTCGCTGGGCGCGATGGTCAGTTTATAGCCTAAGAACGTTAAAAGCTTAAAGATCGTCTCCAACTTGGGCGCGATGTAAAGGTTCTCTATTCTCGACACCACCGCTGGTTTGACCCCGGCCTTTTGGGCCAACTGAGCCATAGAAAACCCTTTATTTTCTCGGGCCGCGGATACCGTCATATTCAGCTCCACCTCAAACTTAATCATCGCCCGCTCCGCCGGGGAGCTGTTCAGGTCATCTTTAAAACTCTGGCTGGACATATTAATTACCCTTCCCTTTTGGCTCGCCGAAAAAAGCCCCAACACGCCTCGCGTAATCTCTATCGCTATAGGACCATGATTTTAATTAACTCGCCCTAACAAGTCAAAGGGGCTAAAAGCCCTAAAGGTCAAATTATTTAGATAAATCAATCGGTTACCCTTAAAACTTAGAGATCCTGGGCGTTTTATGGTAGTCTAGAGAATAAGTCTAGAGAATAATGATATTAGAAACTGAATTGCGATAGTCGCCTTATAGATTTAATCTATTAATTTTAATATTAACAAGCGGTATATTAGCGTGAATATTATGTCTGATTTATTTATAACAAATATTTATATCGAAAAATTACATCACCTTGAAAATGTAGAAATATCATTATCCGATTCTAAACGCAAACATTTGATACTTACTGGAAAAAATGGGAGTGGCAAGACTATTGTATTAGAGGCTATAAAAGATATTTTAATGCTTAAACAGTTGCAAGAATATCAAAAATATCCAGAATACTCTAAATTTCAAAATTTTTTGATCCAACATGTTGGATATTCTGGGACGGAAAAACAATTCATTAAAGCTACCAATGAGCGATTGAAGCCGGAGGTTAAAGTTTCTTTTTCCAAAAACATCGATAATTTGGCGGAGATGATGTTTGCGTATATTCCGGCCTTCCGGACCCAATTTCGAGCGCCAACAGAAATTAGTAAGGTCGATTTAGAGTATAAGACTCCGATTTGTCTCAACGCCAGTCAACTTTTCCCATCGTTCATGCTTCAGTATTATATTCGCTATTTAGCCGCTAAAGATTCTGGAGCTCCCACCGCGGAAATTGAGTCATACGCGAAATGGTTTAATAACTTAGAAAACGCGTTACGGGAGATATTTAATTGTCCTGAATTAAAACTAATACCTCATTTAAAAGACTTGTTGTTTTATATATCAATGCCGGGACGTCCAAATATTACCTTATTAGAACTCGCGGATGGTTATAGAGGAATATTAAATATTTTTATGGAGCTTATTTTGCGTTTTGATGATTCAGAAGGCCTTGTGAACTATGAACAACCCGCTGTGGTTGTGATTGACGAATTGGCGGCCCATCTTCATGTGGAGTTACAAAGGCGCGTTTTGCCATTTTTAGCAAAAATGTTTCCAAACGCTCAATTCATCGTTTCAACTCATTCCCCTTTCGTGATGACCTCATTGTCAAACTCATTAGTATTTGATTTGGAGAGCTTAAAGAGTCTTGAAAATCCATCTTTTTATTCAATTAATTCTATAGTTGAGTCTTTTTTAGGCGCAAGTTCTTACTCAGATGAGATGGTAAGTTATTTTAACCGTTATAAGGAATTAAGTTTGAAAGAAAGAACCAAGGAAGAAGATCTAGAATTTCAAGATTCTAAGGCGAAATTGGATCTTATGTCACTAGCTTCCTCCGAACTATTCAACGCTTATCAACAACTTAGTGCTAAAATAGCTTATAAACGACTTAAAGCTAAATTCAGAAAATCAATTATTGAATAATATTTTAATATCTTTTACTAGTAATATCTAGTATTTAAACGGTTATCGCCAATATGTTAATTAATTTTTCGCTGGAAAATTGGCTGTCGTTTCGGGACAAGGTCACTTTTTCGATGGTGGCCACCCGGGAGCGGCGGCATAAGGAGAGAATTCACGATGTAAGCTTCGGCCCAAACAGGACTAAAATTTTACCGATTTCAGTTATTTTTGGCGGTAACGCTTCGGGAAAAACTAATTTTTTTAAGGCCTTAAGCTTCGCTAAAAAGTTTGTCGTCCAAGGCGCTCAGCCTAATAACTTGATTCCGGTTACGCCTTACCTTTTCGATGACCAGGGTTTGGCCCGCCCATCTTTTTTCGCCTTGACGATTCTGATTGATTCGAAAATATATGAGTTCAGTTTTTCGGTGACCCAGGAAAAGGTCTGGGAAGAAAAGCTGGTCTTATCGCTAAACTCAAGAGATAAGGAGTTATATCATCGGCGAGGCCAAACAATTGAATTTTCCGAAGAGCTGAAAAAAGACCAGTCTCTGGGAATCTATTTTAAAGGGACCAGAGACAATCTGCTTTTTTTGACAAATTCTATTTTTCAACAAGTTGAAATATTTAAACCTATTTATGATTGGTTTGATAAAACCCTTTTAATGATTGGGCCTGATTCACGTTTTACATTGTTTGATAAATTTATCAATGAAAACGATCCGTTTTACCGTATTATGAATGATATGTTGTCTAATCTTGACTGTGGTATAGATCATTTAAGTTTAGCGGATGTGGCGTTTGATAGTCTTAACGCGCCGCCCAAGGCGCTTACGTCTATCAAAGAATTAGTTAAAGAAGGCCAGACTTATAGGTTTAGGCTGGAATCAACTAATGAGCGAATTGTGATAACCAGGGAAAATGGTCAATTAATCGCTAAAAAATTAATGACATCTCATCTTAAGGAAGACGGTAGTGAGATTAAGTTTAATTTCAGCCAGGAAACTGATGGAGCGCAGCGCATTATTGATTTATTGCCAATATTTATTGAATTATTTAGATACAAGTCTAATATAGTTTGTTTTATTGATGATTTTGATAGAAGTTTACATACCGTTTTGTTATGTAAATTAATTAAAGGTTATTTAAGCGATTTTAATAAGGATACATTGACGCAACTAATATTTACTTGTCATGATATTACGCTTATTGATCAACGGATATTCCGTTGGGACGAAATTTGGGTCACTGAAAGAGATTACGATGGGGCTGCAAAATTAATTCCTTTTAGTGATTATAAAGATATTAGATATGACAAAGATATTAGGAAAAGTTACCTTCAAGGTCGATTTGGCGGAATCCCTTCAATTTTATTTCCCGGTTCTTTGGTCAATCGTGGCGGCGCCGCGGAAAGCGAGCCAGGTTGAGGTCTAAAAACAAACCATATATAAGAAAGTAGGAAAAAATCTTCTCGTAAGAGGTTTGTAATCGCTATTGAAGGTTATAAGACAGAAAAACAGTATTTTGAGATAATTAAACATTTTAATAACGATGTATATCTTAACTATTTATGTAATATGACACATTCAGGTTCTAAATCAGTTTTAAAAAGAATTATAAATGAAATAAATAATGCTGATTTATCGAAAGAAGATGAATTTTGGGTTGTTGTAGATAGAGATGGTTGGCTAGAAAAACATTTAAATGATCTTTATAACTTGTCTGCTCAATAATCAAGTTATAATGTTGCTGTAAGCAATCTAAAGTTTGAATATTGGCTATTACCTCATTTTTAAAAATATAAAAGTTTTATAACATCACAAAGTTGCTCGCAATCACTTAAAAAATATATTAAAGGTTATGATAAAGATTTAAATAAAATAAGATTTACACATGAAATGGTTGTTAAGGCCATAAAAAATGCGAAAGCCCAACATGCGCAAGGCCAAGAATTTTCATTAAGTGAAGAAATAATTGATCGCTGGCCGTTATCTAATGTTGGGATAACTATTTATAAAATTATCGTCAAAATTATAAATTTTGATTTAACATGATTTATATAATTATATCTAATTATGTTGTAAAAATAATTTATTAAATAATTTAACTGAATTTATAGCAATAAGATAAATTATTACAGTTATAAAATACGGGTATTGATAAGGTTGTCCCTCCTTCCTTGCCTTTCACCAAGCCTTCCGCCTCGCGAACCTTAAGGTGGTACCCGCTAGACCCCTTGAAAACCGGGCCTACTAGTGAGAGTGGGAAAAAAAGTTCTTATATGCTCGTGAGTTCCCGTGATCGAATATTAATGTTAAAAGTTCCCGTGAACGCTATACCAATAAAAATCATTTTATCAATATTTTTAAAAAATATCAAATATTTATGATTTTAAAAGATTTGAAATGATAGTAAGATTTTTCTTAAGTTCAATTGATTTTGGTGACCTCGAATAGTTTTCGGTATTCATTTGATCACTTAAATGATTACTTCGAAGGCCTAATTAGATATGTAATAAAAAGTATGCTTTATAAATTTATAAAGTAATGATTTTTTGGTTATACTGTATATTTATAATCTAATTAAATATTAAATTTGATTTTTAGATTCTTTTGCGCAGTAGTGTTACCTTGTTCCGCCGCTTTCCGTAACAATTCCAAAGCCTTAGCCTTATTGACCGGAACTCCTTTGCCTTCAGCATACGCTACGCCTAGGTTGTTTTGGGCAATAGCGTTCCCTTGTTCCGCCGCTTTCCGCCACCATTCCACAGCCTTAGCCTTATTGACCGGAACACCTTTGCCGCTAGAATACGCTAAACCTAGATTGTTTTGGGCGTTAGCGTGCCCTTGGTCCGCCGCTTTCTGATACCATTCCACAGCCTTGGCCATATTGACCGGAACACCGATGCCGTCAGAATACGTCAAACCTAGATTGAACTGAGCGTCAGCATCTCCTTGATCCGCCGCTTTCAGTAACCATTCCAAAGCCTTTGCCATATTGACCGGAACGCCTTTACCTTCAACATACGCCAAACCTAGACTGTTTTGGGCGTCAGCGTGCCCTTGGTCCGCCGCTTTTTGAAACCATTCCACAGCTTTGGCATTATTAACCGGAACACCTTCGCCGTAAGAATACGAATAACCTAGACTGTCTTGGGCGTCAGCGTGCCCTTGGTCCGCCGCTTTTTGATACCATTCCACAGCCTTAGCCTTATTGACCGGAACTCCTTCGCCGTTATAATACGAATTACCTAGATTGTACTGAGCGGAAGCGTGCCCTTGGTCCGCCGCTTTTTGATACCATTCCGTAGCCTTAGCCTTATTGACCGGAACTCCATCGCCGAAAAAATACGATTGACCTAAATTGAACTGAGCGACAGCGACACCTTGGTCCGCTGCTTTCTGCCACCATTCCAAAGCCTCAATCTTATTGACCGGAACACCATTGCCGAAAAAATACGATTGACCTAGATTGAACTGAGCGTCAGCGCGTCCTTGTTCCGCCGCTTTCTGCCACCATTCCACAGCCTTAGCCTTATTGACCGGAACTCCTTCGCCTATATCATATGCTACGCCTAGATAGTACTGAGCGTCAACCTGCCCTTGGTCCGCCGCTTTCTGATACCATTCCACAGCCTTGGCCTTATCGATTGGAACGCCTTCGCCATTAGAATAAGCCAAACCTAGATTGTACTGAGCGTTAGCGCGCCCTTGATCCGCCACTTTCTGCCACCATTCCACAGCCTTGGCCTTATTGATCGGAACACCATTGCCGTAAAAATACGCCAAACCTAGATAATACTGAGCGTCAACGTGCCCTTGGTCCGCCGCTTTCTTAAACCATTCCACAGCTTTGGCCATATTGACTGGAACACCATTGCCGAAAAAATACGCCAAACCTAGATAATACTGAGCGTCAACGTGCCCTTGGTCCGCCGCTTTCTGATACCATTCCACAGCCTTGGCCTTATTGACTGGAACGCCTTCGCCATTAGAATAAGCCAATCCTAGATTGTACTGAGCGTTAGCGCGCCCTTGGTCCGCCACTTTCTGCCACCATTCCACAGCCTTGGCCTTATTGACCGGAACACCATTGCCGTAAAAATACGCCAAACCTAGATTGTGCTGAGCGTCAACGTGCCCTTGGTCCGCCGCTTTCTGATACCATTCCACAGCCTTGGCCATATTGACTGGAACACCTTCTCCTTTATAATATGCGTCTCCTAACGCTGCTTGTGCATAATTATCACCTAAATTAGCTGCTTTTTGAAAATAATTTATACTTTTAGTTATATTTTTTTCTATTCTGATTATATTCATAAAATCAGATCCATAAAGGTAGGAAAAACCAAGTTTGCGCATCATTTCAGCGTAAAAACTTTCCCCACCCAAATGCCAGACTAAAAACAGTATAATAAAAGATAAAACAGAAATATAAATAGGTTTTTTGAATTTTTTCATAATATTATATTACTCCAAATGAAGACACCGTTTTAAAGGCTTTTAAACATTAATTATGAATTATACTATACAAAACACGTAGTAAAAACTGAATTTTCATATTATTTAAGATCGTTTTCTTCAAAAAACCCAATGGAGAAAGAGTAAACTAGCGGATATTTACAAGCGGTCACGTGATCATTATGATGATTAAAAAAATTATTTAGCCTTTGGTATAAACGGAAAATATTACTTTCTAAGGTTATCATTCAACGTTTTTACCTTATCTTCTGAAAGGCTTGTAAGTGTAGCTGTCTCCGCGATAGAACGTCCTTTAGGTAAATAATCTATGGCCCGAAAGACTTTCGTCTCGCGAACCTCAAGAGCGTCGTCTATGTATAACTGATAATCCAACATATGATACACCTCGTCACTTTTTTTCTTAAGGTAAAGCGTCATTATTATATCATTCGCGATAAAATTTTCGGTAGCCTGATTAATGGCATCTGTAAGGGGCAAGCCTTTGTAGAGTCCTTCCTTGACCTTAAAACATATAAATCGAATAGTGATCTATCTTAAAGAACCAGTTTTTTAATTGCAGGCTATGGCTGTGGGGGCTGAACACCCCACAAAACTTTGGAATCCCTCCGACCAGTAGCGACCTTGGAAGTCAGGGAGGTAACGAAATGGCTTAACCGTAAGACATCCGAAAATGGTGGCCACTAAAAGAGCTGATAGTAAATCTCTAAAGCGGTTAAATGACTGGTAATTGAACGTATATTTCCTTTGTCGATGGGGGCGCGGCTAGAACAAGACTGGCCTAACTGAGGGTGGCTAAAGACTATTAGTTTCGTTTGACCTAAGCTTAAGGGCCTCTAAGGGCCAAGGTTCCCGTGGGGGAAGGCTTAACGGTCGGACCTTAAGGTTAAGTCTAACGGCCAAAGATCCCTAAAGGTTGGGCGAAAGTGGATAGCTAAGCCCAAAATCTGGGGGCAAAAAAGGTTCGCTTGGGAAAATAATTTCCCTAAAGGGCGATAGTTTTGGCGGGGATTTTCTAGCGGCGTGGGGAAAATATTTAAAGCCAAGGTTGGCGTTTTCTCAATAAAAGAACTAAAAATAGCTATTAAAACAAAATTTAAGGCTCTTTTAAGAAAATTACAGGGTCTAATATTTTTTCGAGACGTCAAAAAAATAGCTTTTAAGGCTTGATTTTTCGATCGGGTTTTGGGTATCATACAAGGAACTTAGGTAATTGCTTTGGGTTATCGCTTTTAGGTAATCCGAACAGGGAATCCCGTCAAAATCGGGAGCGGGCCCGCCGCTGTAGCTGGTGACGAGCGCGAATAAGGTTTCGACCTTAAACCACTGGCCTTTTTTGGGGAGGCTGGGAAGGATCGCGCGAAGGATGATCCAGGAGCCAGAAGACCTACCTAAGGGTTTAATAAACCAACTTCCCCGCGGCTTCGGGAAGTAAGGCGTTCATGGATAAAAGGGCATCCTGAATCAGCCATTTTGGCGGGTTCAGGTTTTTTATTTTGGGCTGGTCTATTTGGGAGGCTAGTCCGACGCTAGGTTCCAGTCGCATCGGGAAAAGGTCCGGGAAGTCACTCTCTCGGATATAAAACATAAGGAGGCGAGCCTAGGAGAGTTACCTTTAGGTAGCCCAACAACGGGAAGCCCGTGAGAAGCGGGCGCGGACCCGCCGCTGTGTACGGGGACGAAAACGGTTTATCTCTTATTCACAAATTTCTGGTCAGAGCGGTTTGGGAAAAAGGGATTAAGTCACTGGCCTAATAAGCTGGGAAGGTGCCGTAAGTAGGTTGATCCGTGAGCCAGAAAACCTGGTTGGGCTTTAGGAGGCGTAAGGCACGAGGATTTGCCATTGACGCAGGCCCTTTGGTAACAGGGAAATCCCTTGGGCCCATTTTCATCCCAGATTGTTTGAACCGCTGGATATATTAGGTTTAGGTTGAAAGACGCTAGGTGGCTCTACCTCCCCAGCTGGCGACCGTAAATCCAAGGCTTAATAAATGGCGGGAAGATCGATCGTTTAAACGCCCGGAAGTTTAATGGCTAGTTTAGCCTTGGACTTCCGGGCCTTTTTTTGGCCCAATAGCCTTCCTTTAACCGCTTCTTGAGGGCGCTTAACTGGCTACGGCCAGATAACCATAGGGGATCTTCGAGGAACGTTAAGAGGCGAGCTTAAGCGGTCGCGCCCAGCCGCGACCGCTTAAAGGGTTAAAGGAGTTGACCTTTCCGGCGGACGGAAAACAAGGTGAAGAGGAAAAAAGGCCCGCCCGCTAGGGCGGTGATGACCCCAATGGGGATCTCGGCCGGGGCTAAAATGACCCGGGCCAGTAAATCAGCCGCGGCTAAGTAGGCCCCGCCTAAAAAGAAGACCGCGACGGTTAAGATCCGATGGGACCAGCCTAAGACCCAGCGGGCCGCTTGGGGGACCATCAGCCCGACAAAGCCAATGGGCCCGGTTAAAGAGACGATGGCCCCCACCATGATGGAAGCCACGATAAAGATAATGAGCTTAGTCCGGGCCACTTCCACGCCCCGGCTGGCGGCTATCTCCTCGCCTGAGACTAAAAGATCGATTTCTGGGGCTAAGGAGCGAATGACGATCCCCCCGGTTAAGACGATAAAGCCTAAATCCGCTAAGCGAGCCGTCTCCAAGCCCACTAAAGACCCCATTAGCCAACCAATGATCCGTAATGAGTCGCTGGCCGAGCTTAAGTACTGGATAAATAGAACCAAACTGGAAAAAAAGAAGTTGACGATCACCCCGGCTAACAGCATGACTGGGGTGGACAGACCGCCTTGGGAGCGGGTGGCTAAAAAGACCAAGGCCATGGAAAGCCCCGCTCCTAATAAAGAGGCCCCTAAAGGCCCAATACCGCCTAAAAAGGAGATCCCTAACCAAAAGTAAACTGAGGCCCCCAAGGAGGCCCCACTGGCGACGCCTAAGGTGTAAGGCGTGGCCAGTGGGTTCCGGAAAAGAGCTTGAAAGACCATGCCGCCTAAAGCTAACCCCGAGCCAGCTAAAAAGGCGGCGATGGTCCTTGGGACCCTTAAGGCCCAAAAGACCTCGGCCTCGGGATGGCCGGGCGTCATGATGGCCTTAAGGGGGATTAATTCCGCCCCTAAAAAGGGGCAGAGGGCCACGGCTATTAAGGCTAAGACAATGAGACCAGTTAGTTTAAGGCCTTTTGAGGCTTTTTTAGGGGCCTGGTTAGAAGATTGGTTAGGCGCCTGGTTAGGCGCCTGTTTAGGCGCCTGTTTAGAGGCCTGGTTAGCTTGGTTAGGGGCTGGGTTAGTCATTGGGACAAGACCACGGGCCGCCCATCGTTAGGGTGGGCTAGGTGGATAAAGCGGTGCTCAAAGGCTTCCTCTAAGATGGAGCCCTTAAACAGCGCGTTAGCCTCGCCAAAGAACAAGAGATTTCCCTTTTTTAAGACCAGGGCCAGGCCGCCGGCTAAAGCCGGGTGGTTCAGGTCGTGGGTCACGGTGATCACCGTTAAATGGTGGGTTAGGTTTAAGTCTTTGAGTAAAGAGTCCAGCTCAAAAGCGTGTTTAGGGTCTAAAAAGGCTGAGGGCTCATCCAAAGCCAAGATGGGAGTCTCTTGGGCTAAGGCCGCGGCGATATAGGCTTTCTGGCGCTCGCCGCCGGATAAGCTGTTTAAAGGCCGATCCGCTAGAGCCGTTAAACCGGTTAAGGTTAAAGCCTTATCGCTGGCGGCCAGATCGCGCTTTTTATCCGGTCGGGGGTAGCGGGACAAAAGAACCAACTCCCGAATGGTGTAAGGCGGGATCCACCCGCCCGCCTGGGGGGCGTAACCAATGAGCCGAGCTAACTCTTTCCGGGGGTAGGAGTGAAGATCCCGTCCGTTTATAAGGATGGACCCCGTGGTTTTAACCCCGTTATGGAGCCTTAATAAAGCCTTCACCAAGGTGGATTTACCGGCCCCGTTGGGGCCGATAATGGATAGATACTGGCCATCGTTAACGGTAAAGGAAATATCCTTTAATAACCCCACTCCGCCTAAGACTAAGGAAAAACCCTTAACTTCCAGGATGGGCGTCATTTACGCTCTCCTTAGCTGGATGGAAAAAGTCGGCTAAACGCTGGATGGTCAGGTAACTACGGGGCCCGGGGACGGTGTCGGACTGGTTGGTTAAAAAATAGAGTCGCTCGTTTTCAATCGCTTTAACCGCGCTTAAACTCCGCCAATCCGCCCGAACCGCCGTTAGATCGTCGGTTTCCAGTAAGATGTCCACAATGACGTCCGGGTTTAAAAAGATAATGGATTCCCGGCTCAGCCGCGGAAAGGCCAAAGGCCCGGCGTAAGCGTTGTCGGCCCCGGCGATCTTGATGATTTGGCTAAAGAACCCATCCTCGCCGACCGCGTTAATCTCGTTGATATAGCCTAAGCCTTCGTAGTTATGCATGACCGAAAAAAGAACTTTGGGCCTAGCTTGGCCTATACTGGCTTTTCTAGCGTAATCTTCGCTTTGGTTTAAGTTATTAAGGATGGTTTTGGCCTCGGCTCGCCGGTTTAAAGCTTCCCCTAACTTAAAGACCGCTTCTCGAAAGCCATCTAAAGAGCGGGTGTCTAAGGTCAGGACCGGGAGCCCCAACCGGGTTAACCGCTCAATACTCGATAACCGGTCCACCGGCAGAACCACCAGATCCGGCTTTAAGCGGATAATGGCCTCGTAGTTTAACTCCTGAAAGCTCGCCACGATGGGGAGGTCTTGGACTTCCGGGGGGTATTGGCAGTAACGGGTGCGGCCCACCACCCGATCGCCTAAGTTTAAGGCGTAAAGGGTTTCCGTGACGGACGGGGCTAAGGAGATGACTCTTTGGGGATTAGCGGGAATGGGCGGCGGCGTGGCTCGGACGGTTAGGGCGGACCTGACCCAGAGGGTCAGGCTCAATCCTAAGATAAAGGCCAGGGTTTTCATAGCCAGGGAAAGCTTGGGGGCCAAAGTCGACAAAAATCCTCCGATAGGGAAATTCCCCTAACTACCCCCTCACCGAACCGTCTGGACCGTCTAGAAAGCTAATGGAGCTTAAAACCATCGAACCTTTAAGCGTCGGTTAAAAAATAACCAATACTTAAAGAGAGCTATACATATTGTCGCTTAAGAAATAGGTGACTATATCTTTAAACGCGATAAAATAGCTTTAGTTTGGCGATAAATAAACAAAACGCGGCGCTAAAGGCCTCGCCATGGTCAAGCCGCGATAAGACGCCTAAAGGCCCTGATTGATTAACCGTGAGGTCTCTTACCAGGGTTTGGGAACCCTTTAGGCGCGTTGGGCGAAAAACTCCGGGGCGACTAAATCCCGGGAAACGAGCTGATTTAGCTCCCTTTCCGCCCGGGTCAAGTCGCATTTAGCCAGCTTAGCGTACCTTTCCGTGGAC
The DNA here is from genome assembly GCA_031273455.1 of Deltaproteobacteria bacterium. Classification (GTDB taxonomy): domain Bacteria; phylum Desulfobacterota; class Desulfarculia; order Adiutricales; family Adiutricaceae; genus JAIROO01. The sequence goes on from JAISRZ010000123.1 coordinate 12,244, forward strand.
AAAGGCCCAATAAAGTCCGCCCCCAGTAAAGCCAGGATGTTTCGCTGGCCCTCGGACAAGGGGTAGTCAGTGGCCTTGGCCCAGTGGACGGCTTTATTGATGATCATATCAAACCGGCCATTGGCCGCGCTGGCCGCTTGGCGCAAGATCTTCACAAACCAGCGGAGCCAAGCGGTGATATCCAAGCTGGGCTCCATAATGGTCTTTAAAAGAGCCTCATGGTAAGCCACCCGATCCTCCCGGATAAACCGGGACAAACTGTAGTAACCGGCCAAAGGCCCGCGGTCGTTTAAGATCAGCTCCGTGGTTAAGCGGGCTAACCGTCCGCTGGCCCCTAAAAAGGGTTTAACTATCAAAAACCACAGGTGAGCTATCCCAGCTTTAATGACCGGATCAAAGGGCCAGGGAGCGTTGTGCCAGTTTAAAAAACGGCCCATCTCCCGAGGCAAGCGCGCCGCTTCCGGGGCTGGGCAAGGCTCTTTAGCGTAAGCGATTGGCCCAGGGCTAACTGGGCTTAAACCATAGACCCCCGGGCGATAAGACCCCAGACCCACCAGGTTACCCGAATGGCTTAGACCTAAACGCCAGCGGTCCAGCTTTTTGGTGGATAACCGGCGCTCGGGGTTAGTTCGGGCGTCCAGGAAGATATTGAGGTAATTTTGGACCAAAGTTTGGTCCGATCCAGAACCCCAGTCTTTTAAAGTGATTTTAGCTAGCGAGTCGGAAAAAGCAAGGGATTTATAAGCCAAGACCTCTTTAACCGGGCTGGGGTCTAAAAACTCGTCGTCCAAGTAGAAGGAGTTAAAGAGCTCCTCGTACAGAGCCACCCGAAAAAGCTCGGCCAAAAAAACCGGGTCTAAGTAGACCAGCTTATTGGTTAAAAGCTTTTCCTCCGCGGCTAGAAGGGCTAGATCTGGGGCTAAGGCCGTGGCGTCCCAACGGAATTTAGGCCAGGTTGGTTGGTTAAAGATATAACGCCCGGGGTCTAGTCCCATTTTACCCTCCCTTATAAGATTTATCGGCTTAGCGGTTAAAGAGGATTAACCACTAATAACCGCGTAAGGCCTTTTTGGGGGCGTAAAAGGCCCCGAAACCAGTGTTGGCCCCAAGATGGGATCTAACGATAATTGGCGAGATAAGCGGGGCCTTAGCCATCAAAAAAGATTGGAAGCTCATTTATGGAGCGGCTGAGCTTAAGGGCCGTCCATTAATGACCCCCTTAAGCGACCCCCGTTAAGTTAGGGTCAGGTGAAGCGCTTGAACAAAAATATCTATTTAGTGACTTTAGGTTAGTCAAGTCACAAATGGGCTTCACCTGACTTGTAGTGAATAAACCACAGAACAAATCTAGGGGTTATTAGGCTAAAGGTCAAGCCTAGGGAAAAAAACTGAAAAAATACCAAGGGTTAAAGCCGTCTGGCTCGTAAAAGGGATAGAGGCTTTTGGGCTGGGCTGAAGTTTAGCTTGAAGAGCTTTAGGGAAAACCTAAGGTTAGACAGAAAGGCCCTAGAGGCGGTCAACCCCGGGGTTAAAGGGAAGGTTTTTAGGGAAGATTTAAGCCACTTGGGCTATAAAAACCAGTTAGGCTTAACGGGAAGGAGAAGGGAAGCCAGGGAAAAAACTAGGGCCAAAGAATTGATCTGGCGCTCTAAAGACCGTAGAATCATTTGAAAGACGAGGGGCCTTATGCTTGAAAGTTGCCCGAAGACGGGGTTTCCCTGGCCTAACTATAGCCGCGGGAATGGCTAGGTGTTAGGATCTTAAGGTCGCCAAAACCAAAGGCGTTTAGGTTAATAACTTGGCTAAAAAGCCCTTAAATTTGGGCTCCCCTGGCCAGTTTAAGGTCTAGTCCAACCTACAAAGTTGGCTTAAGGCTTTGGGGGCTTAAAATGGCGGTTGACGGCTTAAGTCCCCTTTGGACGCGGCCTTAAGCCACTAGCGTCGCCCCAGCGTTAATAATTAACCATTCTATCGCTAAACTCTTTAAGCGCCATCGCCTGACGCCGCTTTAGGGGCGGTTAGCGGTAAGCGGTATTTTTGGGGGCCGCGCGAAAATTGATCAAGCGCTTATCGGCGTGATATGATAATTATAATTAGCGGATGGGTCAGAGCTTTCGGCCCTTTTAGCCTAACCAATTAGCCTAACCAATTAGCCTAACTAAGGGGCTAATCATTTGGTTTGGCCAGAGGAAAGGTTAACCAGGGGAAAATAAGAATTTGACCGCCTAAACCGTCTGACCGTCTGGGCCGTTGGGACCAGTCTGACCTCATGGGAAATTATGCTTACCAAGTGGACCGTTGAAAATTTTAAATCGATTGTTAACGAAACCTCAGTTTCTTTAGCTCCCCTAACTATCTTCACTGGGCCTAATGGCGCCGGTAAAAGCGTGTTTTTACAATCAATTTTACTGGTCGCTCAAACTTTACCTAATAAAAGACCTGGAACAGCGGTAATATTGAATGGTGAATTAGATAAAATAGGATCTTTTAATTGTGTTAGATCAAGCGATAGCCAAAAATTTCCTATTAGTCTGGGTTGGGGCTATTCAGCGCCAGGAAACGGGCAAACCGCTAAAACTTTAGATTTTTACGCTCAATTTTCTTTTGTCTTGGACATAAGGGCCCCAGACTTCGATTATGAGAATTCATCTTTAAAGGTCGATAAATTTTCTGTTTCCAACTGCCCGTCAATACCTAAGGTCAAAAAACAATATGAATTAACCATTTCTCAAAACAATGATGTCTCTAAAAAAATAAAGAATCTAGATTTATATAAATACAATTTAGACGTTATAGACGTTATAGATAATTTATTAAATGACACGCGAGAACCTTTAAATTATGATGTTGATATAACTGGAGATATATCTAGAGTTCTAGGCGGCCCATTTTTAGTTCCCATTTTAATTGGTTGTTCTTTCGTCAATTTTCTTCCCAGAAAATTAATCGCCATAATTGATCCCCATAAAGAGATATCTAACCTGTTTTATTTGGCCTTAACCAATCCTAAAATTGAAAAATCAATATGTGATAATAAAAATTTTAGGACAATATTGTTCCCTAATAAAGTAATAAAAACGCTTAAACAAAAATTAGGTCAACACTTTAAAATTTTCTCTGATAATATCGCGCTAAACGCATTTAATCTGGGAGCCTATTTCAGCGTCTTAGCGAGCCTGACCGCGGAGCGAAAAAAGGAAATTTATGACGCTTTTTCAAATATAAAAGGTCTAAAGTCATTGATTGATAATATAGTTAATGATGATGACGCGCTCAGTCAAACCGGGCCACCGCCTATATTCGCCAGGGCCCAAGAAAACGGCGAATTAGCGCCTTTTATTAAAGAATACGATATTGAAGATGGTTATTTCGCGTCTTTAACTAATATCGCGTCAATTAATTTTAGGTATTTAGGGCCTATACGCGAAAAGCCTAAAGCTTTCTATCAATCATATAAACTACCTTACAATTCAAATATAGGCATTAATGGCCAACTATCAGCGGTAGTTCTTTTTCGTAATCGTCAAAAATATGTTAATTATATCCCATCAAGAGTATTCGATCTTAAAAACGAGCCAATTAAAAGTGAGTCCGTTACCTTCATCGAGGCCGTCAGAGACTGGCTTAAATACCTTGGGCTAGCGGAAAGCCTTTCCGTTTTGGAAAACCAGTTTCGTAACTTGGAGGTTAATGTGGCGAGGTCGCTGGATGAGCTCGAGCGGGATCTGACCGAGGTGGGGTTGGGCGTCAGTCAGGTTTTGCCCGTCTTGGTTATGGGGTTGATAGCGGAAAAAAACGAATTTCTTATTTTTGACCGTCCTGAGGCTCACCTTCACCCGCAAGCGCAGGCCAGGTTGGCGGACTTTTTCCTTTCCCTGATTGTTTTAGGTAAAAATTGTTTGATTGAAACTCATAGCGAGCGTTTGATTAATCACTTACGCGTTAGAAGAATTAAAGAGGAGACCAGCCAGATCGTTCAGGATAATCTCAAGATTTATTATGTCGAAAAAATAGGGGGAGAGTCAAATTTTCAAGAGGTTTCTGGCGGACCGGGATCTTGTTGATAAAGAGGTAATCAATGGTCTCGTGGACGCCTAAGATAGTCTGGACCTCTAAACCGGTCTTTAAACGAAAATTCTTGACCGCGTCTTGGCCCTTAGCCCCGG
>JAISRZ010000146.1 GCA_031273455.1 Deltaproteobacteria bacterium
ACCATCGGCTTTTTAATTTTAAAGGTTTTCCTGTGGATCCGCGCCTTTTTAGGGCCAACATCGCTCAAGGCCATAGCCAGAAATTAAAACAACCGCTTCCTTAAGATAGAGCGCTATTCGATTTATATCTCTATGGTCAAGGAAGGACTCAAAAAAGGCTTGACCCTTACAGAGGCCATTAATCAGGCTACCGAGTATTGTATCGCGAATGATATAATGACGCCTTAGCTTCAGGAAAAGGGTAACGAGGTGTATCATATATTGGAATTTCGGTTTACTTTAGAAGATGCCATGAGGGTTTCCAAGGCGGAAGGCTTTGCGGAAGGCTTTGCGGAAGGCTTTGCGGAAGGCTTTGCGAAAGGCGTGGCGAAAGGCGTGGCGGAAGGCGTGGCGGAGGCATGGGCGAAAGTCTTTCAGGCCATAGGTTATTTACGTGAAGGACGCGCTATCGCGGAGACAGCTACCCTTTCAGGCTTTTCAGAAGATGAGGTAAAAACGTTATATGACTTTATAAATTAATATTTTCCGATTATACCAAAGGCGGAAATTATTTTTCTAACCTCATAACGCTCGCCTTTTCGCTTGTAAATATCCGCTAGTTTACTCTTTCTCCCTTAGGGGTTAGACGAAAACGATCTTGCGTTAGGTTAAAATTCAGCTTTGGCCTCGCGCGCTTGAGATAGGGATTATAAACGTCTCTAAGGAATTTTTATCCTAAACGGCTATCCCACGCTTGCGGCTATAGTTTTACGCTAGAGCTGTTCGCCGCTGGCCATTCAAGTCCCTGGCTAGCGGCCAGTAGTCCAGCCTTTCCTTCCTTTAAGGTTCCATCGATTGTCGGAATAATTTTGTTCGCTCCAGGTGGACGCGAAAAACTTTTATTGGATAGCCCGCCAACTAAATCTTCTCTAGCTGACGCTTACAAGACAACCAGGGATTGGGGCCTGTTTAAAATTGATGAAAGATCTCTTTTAGGACCCAAAGCCTTAGGCGTTAACCACAAAAAACCCCAAAGGCGGACCTTTGGGGTTTTTTGTTCCTTGGGGGGATAAGCGGGGGATTAGACCGCTATGAGAAATTGGTTGACCGCGACCGCCGCGAAATAGGCTAGTAACAGGTTAAAGAAGAGGCTAAAGAAGAGCCAGCGCCATTGACCCGTTTCTTGCTTAATCATGGCTAAGGTGACAAAGCACGGTGAGTACAGAAGAGTGAAGATCAAAAGGGCCATGGCGTTATTGATCTTCCAATTGGGATCGTTCTGGATCCGATCGGCTAAGGAGGAGTCATCGTCCGGATCGGTGCTGCCTAAGGAGTAAGCGGTGCCCAAAGTCGAGATAACCACTTCCTTGGCCGCGACGCCGCCTAATAAGGCGATGTTGGTCCGCCAGTCAAAACCGGCTGGGGCGGTGATACTCTCAAAAGCCCGGCCCAAGCGGCCAGCTAAGGAATGCTGGAGTTTTTCCGAGGCCTCGGTGTTATCGACCTCTTGAATCTTGGCCGCTAAATCCTCTTCGGATTGGCCCGCCGCGGTGGCGGCGATGTTAGACCTTTGGGTCTCGTACATTTCGACTTCGTTGTCCGGTAAAGACGGATAAGTCATGGCCGCCCAAATCAGAATCGATATCCCTAAAATGATGGTTCCAGCTTTTTTAATGTACTGCCAGGTCCGCTCCCAAGTGTGGATGACCATACCGGCTAAGGTCGGTAGACGGTAAGGGGGTAGCTCCATAACGAAGGGGGTGGGTTCGCCGCGGATAATGGTGTTCCGTAAGAGTAAGGAGACCAAAAGAGCCGCGGCCCAGCCAGCTAGGGTGAAGGCGAACATAACCATAGCTTGGCGTTGGGGGAAGAAGATGCCGGTGAAGAGTAAAAAGACCGGTATTTTGGCCCCGCAGGTCATAAAGGGGACCGTCAGAATGGTGGCCAGCCGTTCTTTGGGGGAGCGTAAGGTTCGAGCCCCCATAACCCCAGGCACCGCGCAACCGCCAGCGATGCCGCCGCCGATGATAAAGGGCATAATCGAGGCCCCATGGAGACCAAAGAAGCGGAAGACCCGGTCCATGATATAGGCCACTCGAGCCATATAACCGGAGTCCTCCAAGAAGGTTATCATGAAGAACATGATCATGATAAGGGGCACAAAGCCCAAGACCCCGCCCACGCCGGCGATTATGCCGTCCGTTATTAAAGACTCCAATTGGCCATCGGTCATGTGGTCGGCGATAAACCCGGCGAACCAGTCAAAACCGGCGGTTAGCCACTCATTGGGGTAAGCCCCGACCTCGATGGTGAAAAAGTACATTAAATAGAGAACGGCCAAGAGGATCACGGGTCCGCCCAAGCGATTGGTTAAGACCTTATCCAGCTTATCGGAAAAAGCGATGCGCTCAAAGGACTCGCTGGCCCCCATCAAAACGCCGTCTTTAATAATGGAGTTGATCCAGCCATACCGGTAGTCGGCGATGACCGCCTCGGGGTAAGTGTTTAAAGTGGTTTTAAGGTGGGCCTCGACCTTTTTGGTGATGGCTTGGAGCTGATCGCAGGGCTCTTCGCTAACGCGCCTGGCCCTAGCCATAATGTCTTTGTCTTTCTCCAAAAACTTCATGGCCACCCAACGGGCCGGGTACTGGTCGGTTAAAAGCTTATTTTTCTCCACCAACTGGATCATGTCCGGTAAGATGGCGTCCAGATCGGGGCCATAGGAGATGACCAAGGGGTCAACCCGGCCATTGGTTTTCTCCGAGAGTTTGACGGCCTCGGATAAAGCTATGTCCAAGCCTTCGCCGCTCCGGGCCACTGCGGGGATACACCGTAAGCCGGTCTTTTCCTCTAAGCGCTCAACGTTTATGTTAACGCCGCGCTCCCGGGCCTCGTCCATCATATTAAGACAGAGAACCAGGGGGATGCCCATTTCCAGCATCTGGACCGAGAGGTAAAGGTTCCTTTCCAGAACCGGGGTGTTTAAAACGTCAATAACCGCGCCTGGGCGATCCTCGGCCAACACCCTTCTAGCCACCACCTCTTCTAAAGAGTAAGCGGTTAAGGAGTAGGTGCCAGGTAAGTCGACCAGGGTGACGGCGGTTCCATTGGAAAGGTGGGCCAGACCTTCCTTCTTCTCCACGGTGATGCCGGGATAGTTGCCAACGTGCTGCCGGGCCCCGGTATAGCGGTTAAAGGCCGTGGTCTTGCCAGAGTTGGGATTGCCAGCTATGGCTATGAACCCGCCCGTGTCCTTGTGCAGTCGTTCGCTTTGAGATTCGTCAGGCATGGTGTGTCCTTAATTGGAATATTTCAGCTTGGCCTTAACCGGGTGGACCCTTATTGGCCAAAAATCTGGGGGCGTCCGCCCTTCCTGGTGGTTAGGGGCGAATCTAACTCTTAAAAGGTCTACGCGACTTTTCTAAAAGGGGTTTTAGCCGAAAAAAGGACAAAAATCCCCCACTCCCTATGAAAATTATACTCCATAAGAATGAAAGTCGTAAGTTTTTAGGTAAAATTAAAAATTAGCGGTGGATAATACTAAATATCAACCAAAAACTAAAATACAAGCCAAATCGGTTTAAAAACCAAAAATTTTGGTTAGTCAACCGGCTAGCCACCCCCAACTTTAACGGTTTAACCCGAGATTTTAACCCCGGAACTTACCAGACCGTTAAGGCGTTTTAGGCGTTAACCCGCACGAAATCGGCTTCCCGGTTCCTTAAGGTTAAGGTGAAGCCCATCAGGCGTAAAGCCACCGGGTCTTCCAAGGGAGCCCGACCCACGCACTGAATCTTAATGCCGGGGACTAAACCCATATCCCGGATCCGCCGACCCATCTCGCCATCGGCCGTGATACTGGAAATGGTGGCCACTTGACCCTTCTTCATCCGCCGTAAGGTCATGGGTTGTTCATTACTTGACATGTATTAACCTCGAAAAGAGTTATAAGTAACTTGAATTTAATTCAATGTTTCCGAATTTGATTTAGACGACTCGGGGCAATCGGGCTGCATGCAACCGTCCTCGCTTAAAGGCCGACCATTCTTCTTCTTCCCGCCGCAACCACAGCCGCAAGAAGGCCGGAAGAAAATCCGGTAAACGGTGATCCCAGCCGCGGCCACCAGAATAATCGCCACAATAACTGTCTGCATATAACCACCCCATTCGCGCGATTCAAAGACCTTATCCAAGGTCATAGGTTAAGGTCGTTTCGCTGAAGAAACCCTCGAAAACCGACCCGCGCCTTTCATGTCGGAACTGAGAATCAAAATCATTATATGGTTAAACTCCCATGGTGTCAACATTTTTTTTCTCTATTTTTTCGGTTCCCCCAAACCTTTTGGCGATAGGCTCCGCTAAACCCTCTAATTAACTGTAAAACTTAATAATTTCCGGATGTTAGCTGACATCGTGGGGGGCTCTTAGCGGACGTTAAAACGCTCAAATTGAGTCTTTTAAGAGCCGTTTGGGAGGGCTAGTTAGAGTTCTTTAAAGAAAAAAATTAAGGCTACCTTTAACAAAAATCGCATCTTAACGACAATATCTTTGGCTCTCAATCGTCTAAAGGGCGTAAGGAGCGGTTAGTCCGGCCGGGGGCCGCGACTTTTATGGCGGTCTCTAACCTTATAGCCACTAGAGCCTTAAGAAGGCTGTGGGGCCTTGGGGGCGGTTCTCTTTGGATCGAGGCCGTTAAGGATTTCTTCGTCCCCCAACTAAAAGATAAGTCGCCTTGAACCCAAAAACCAGGAGCGGGAAGGGTAAGGATTTAGCCAGTCGATTTAGCGCGGGCCGTAACGGTGGAAATAGTTGGTTAGGCGTAAAAGACGCTCATAATTGTAGGGTAGGGCGGCTATTTCGCCCTGGATCATTATCGGCTAAGGTAGGTTAAAGCTAATAAGCCAGGCTTAGTTTTGTTCTTTAGAGCCGTTTTTAGTTAATTTTCGTCCACAATAAGGGCAAAAATTGTACTCATCGGTCGCGGTTTTATCGGTTAGCTCATTAAAGCCGGCGCTAATAATGCCTGTGGGGATGGCCACTAAAGCGATGCCTAAAAAAGAGATAATGGAGCTTAAGATCCGCCCGGTCACCGTCACCGGGTAAATGTCCCCGTAACCCACTGTGGTTATAGTGGCGATGGCCCACCAAAAGCTGGAAAAGGCGTTGTTAAAAACCGTGGGCTGGGCGGCGTATTCCACATTGTACATAACGATGGAAGCGATAAGAATTATGATAAACACTACAATTAACGATGAAATTAGCTGATAAAATTTATTTCTCAAAACCGCGGCCACGGTTAATAAAGCGTCAGTATGTCTAGTTAATTTTAATAATCTAAATAGTCTAATTAATCTAAGAGATCTAAGTGATATTAGATTAACTGGGATTAACATCGGTATGAAAAATGGCAAAATCGCGATAAGATCGATGATGGCTAAAAAGGAAAAGGCGAAATGGACCCGGCTTTTAATGGCGCTTAAATCCGGGTACAAAAGGTCAGCGGTCCAGAGGCGGGCTAAGTATTCCAGAGAAAAAATAATAACTGTGAAATATTCAAACGAATAATTTACATCAATAAAAAAATCATCAAATGACTCAACAATTAAAAGAACAATATTAAGAAAAATAAGTAAAACAATAAAGTAATTAAATAATAAACCAATAAATGAGTTTTTATTAAGATAAAGAATATTAAATATTTTATTTTTGAATGATTTATACATTAAAATACGCTGCCCACCAGAGAAAAAACTATCTAATAACGAAAATATCCTAACCCTAGCCCCAGTCAAAAGACGTCAGCTAATCCATTTTATACTGAAATGTTCCCCAATAGCAAATAACTTTCTCGGATAATATACGCAAAAAGCGAATTAAGGTCGATCTGGCTTTTGGCGCGGTCTTTAAGGTGGTTAAAAAGAAGGGCTGGGTTAAGGGATAGGGCTCTTTTCCGTTCGGAAGGGGCTGTCGGAAGAGGTAAGGGCTCTTAAGGGTGGGGCGCCACCAAAAAAAATGGTAGGCCACCCAAAAAAAGATGGTAAAGGTCTCTAAACGTCTCTGGCCATCATTGGCTCAAAAATTCCCAAGGGTTATGGTTTTTTTGACCCTTAAGCGGTCCGGGGGGCTTAAGGTTATTGAAAGCCAAAAGGAGTATCGGGCTTTTAAACGCCGCTCTACCCAACTTTAACGACCGGTCTAAAGAGGTTTAAGTCCCTTGGTTAGGGCTTTAGCGTCTTTAGTCTTGGGAATATGGTTCAGCCATCACCCCGCTCAGCCTTTTTACGCCACATCGCGGCTTTGGCCAGGTCAACCGGAACGCCTTCGCCTCTTTCGTAAGCCAGGGCCAGTTGGCCTTGGGCTTTAGGGTCCCCATTTTCCGCGGCTTTAAGCCACCACTTCACCGCCTTGGCCAGATCAACTGGCGTTCCCAGGCCGCTTTTATGGGCCATACCGAGGTTGAACTGGGCGAGCGCGTGACCTCGCTCCGCGGCTTGTCGCCACCAATCCAGGGCCAAAGTCTGATCGAGCGTCCCGTATTTACAGAAAAAGAGCGTGTTTCCAAAAGCGTACTGGGCGTCGGCGTGCCCTTGGTTCGCGGCTTGGCGTAAATATTTTTGAGCCCGTTCTAGGTTAAGCGGAACGCCCCGGCCTAAGCGATAAAAAACGCCAAGATTGTACTGGGCTTGAGCGTGCCCTTGGTCCGCGGCCTTTTCATACCACTTCGCCGCCTTTTCCTCGTTTAAGGGAAGGCCCACGCCAAAGGTATAAGCCTGGCCTAGAGCGAACTGGGCGTCAGCGAACCCTTGATTAGCGGCTTTCTTGAACAATTCCATAGCCTTAGCCTGGTCAACTGGAACGCCCTGACCGGAAGCGAGCGTAACGGCTAAATTGTACTGGGCCCTGGCGTCTCCT
>JAISRZ010000129.1 GCA_031273455.1 Deltaproteobacteria bacterium
GCTTGGACGCCAAAGGCTTAGAAGAGGCCTTTAGCCAATATCTGGCCCAATTTCCTGACGATGATTCCCTGGAGTTGGAGAGTCATTTTTCGGCCTTGTTACAGTCAGCCCTCATGATGGCCAAGCAGGAGTTTAACACCCAGGAACATACGCTCCATGGCAGGCTGGATATCCACCTAACTAGCCCTCAAGGCGATGAGCGTATTATTGAGCTTAAGGTCTATAGAGAGAAAAAGCCGGAAACCGGATCGCTAGGCCCGCCTAAGGACGAGGAAGAGAAGGCCAAGCTCTTGAAGGCCATGGCCCCGCGCGCCCAAGGGGCTTTAAAACAGATTACCGATTACTACGCTGACAAGTTCACCGGCGGCCCTAATCGGGTCGTCTTGACCGCCCTAGTCATCGCCAGGCGGAATGTTATTTTGGCCGAGTTTAAGGTCCTCGAGGGAAAACTGACTTAACGACTTATAAGCCGGGATTAGACAGACTGGACCTAAGGATTGGCCATTATGATCTAAATAAGGGAAAGACCTTATCGCGAACCCAGGTTTTCGCGAACCCAGGTTTTCGCCGCCAAATGGGGTGACTGGCCAATCTATTGACCTAAAGTAAAGGCTTAAGACCTAAAGCTAGAAGTTTTCGACTCTATATTCCTTCGTTAAAAGTGGAGGGCCAAAAACTCTTCTAGCCTGGCCCGCGCGGTTTTTAGATTTTGGCGGCCTTAAGGCGATGGTCTTAAAGCGGGGGGAGCTAGCTCTTAGGACCAGCCAAACAACTGACCTTCTAAACCTTTAAGCGAACTTAACTAGCGAACCGTTCGACCGCCTCCTATAGACCGCCAAAAAGGCCGCTTAAAGGCCGTCAGCGGGTTTTTTCGCCCGGAACCCTACCTTTATCCAGGTGAGACTAAAGACGGTCCCTAGGGGCGATTTTCAAAGGGGCTATGGCTTCTTTCCAGTTGGCTAGCTCCAACCCATTAAGCGACTTTCTGGAGGCCATTTTCCAGTCGCCCCAAGACTAACCCCCCCAAGCTTTCCAGTCGCCCCAAGACTAACCCCCCGCCAGATAAAAACCAGCCCCGAACCGCCAAAGTTATTGTTATCTATAACTAATGTTTATTGATAATTTGGTTTTAATTTGATTATGAATATTGGTGTGGTCAATATTAAAATCTTGAAGCGGAAACTCTTTAACCGCCTCCAGTTTTAAGGTGGGCGGTATCGCGTCTTTATTAAACAAAAACGGCGTAAAACTAAGGCTATCCGCGGAACTGTCAATAACCGCGTCAATAGTGACGATGTCACTATATAAATCTATAACTTTACCGCCAGCGGATATTTCCAACGCGCAGTTTACATCCATTAGATTTAGATTGAAAGGTTCTCCTTTATTGTATTTAGTGTATAACAAATTATTAAAAGCATCTATTGTTTCTTTATCAACTAAATAAACAACTATACTATTGGTATTTATAGGGACAAAAATTGTTTTATAAGGTGGGTCCGGGCGGGGATAATCCAAAAAATACGGTCTAACGTTAGAAGTTAGTTTCCCTTGGGCTAATTCTTTATTGGACCGGACAACCGCGTCACTAAAAGGAACCAGCTCCTTTTCCAAGGATATCGCGTCCAGGGTTTGGCCTAAGGTTTTCATTATTTGGAAAAACCCCCGGCTATCAAACTTGACCCCATATTTAACTATCAATTTTTCATTAGTGATTTCATATGATGGTCCAATAGGTAAATAAAGCGCGTTAAAGTCAGCGCTTTCCACTAAACGCGTAAGCGTTAGAAGGGCTTGATCGGTTTTCTCCTTAGCCGTTAGCTCCGGGTCCGGGTAGGTTTTTTTCGAGCTAGCGTTGGGATCCACGTCAGAGTCGTTAACCGGACCTGTCGCTAGGTCTTGGCTTAGGTCTTGGCCTAGTTCTTGGCCTAGGTCTTGGGCCAAAAGCTGGCTAGAAATAAGGGCTAACCCCAAAATCAAACCGCCAATAGTTCCAAAGATGAGCCTCATTTTTAACCCACAACTAAACTGTCGCCGCTCCCGCCAGGGAAAGTCACGCGGCTTTAAGGGCCAAAGAACCGCGCGCCTTAGGGGGCCAGGCTCAGACAATTATTAATTTTCGTCACTACTGAAAATAGACCGTAAGGTGTATCTAAATTAAAACCAAAATATTTCTAACATAGATAGATTAAGGGATCAAGACGATAGAAGAGCGTTGGGGTATAGGGAAGCGAAGTGGAACTTAAACGAGCCCTAAAGTTAAGGGTCGCGTTAAGGTTTAGATGACAGCGCCCATTAGACCAAAGAGCCTAATGGCTTTAGGTCATAGAGCCCAAGAGATAACTAGTAGGTCGTAAGTAGCCGATCCGTAACTGGCCGCGGAAAGCGGCCAGTTACGGCGAAAAGCCCCAAGAAAAGCTATTTCTTTTTCTGCTTCTGCTGGCCAACCCTGACCTTATTAGCGTCGGCCTTGACCTCAACTTTAATGTGGGTGGCCAGGTTGCAGTTACCTAACCGCCAATGGACGCTGGGGACCGGGTAAGCGGAGCAACACTGGGTTCCCGAAAGATCCTGAACGCGGTCGCAGCCCTGGCATTTTTCGTCAATAGGATTGCGCTTCACAGCTAGATTAGACATTTTAACACCACTATAGCCCCTTTGAGGGGTAGGGGAAGAGGATTACCAAACCCCGCAATTATAATAGATTTTTAGGGCTAGTCAATAAAAATTTTTATTCTTTAACCACCGCTCCGCCATTTTAGCTCGCGGTTGGCTGGTTGGCGGCTCGGTTAAGCGCTTAACCACTGGCTTAACCGCCTTTGGCCTTTCGAAACTATTTTTCCCCTTAAAGGTACCTTGGCCAGTTTTTGGGGAGGGTTAGTTTTTTAAAATTAACAAAAATTATACTTAAAATGGCTTAATGATAAGGTTGTTAGCCAGAAGCTCCGGTTCCCCGGCGAAAATTGCCGGGTTGGGGGGCCGAATCGCCCCCCAAATAGTTGGCCGAGCTTTTGCTAATTTAGGCTCGCGGGCTTTGTTAAACCCTTTAACCCCCCTTCTAGGAGGCCTTCCATGAGCTATTTGTCCCAACCAGCCGATTACCCGGAACTTTACCACTTTGAGATGGTGGCCCATATTCTGGCTGAGGAATTGAGCCAGATCCAGTTGTCCGACGATCCTCTGGACGTGGCCGAGACCATTGAGATCCTCTCCGAGGAAATGGAGTCCATGCCGGAAGTCATTAGCCGCTGTCGGGAAGCCTCCGAGACCTTTGGGGAGTTGGATGAGACTTTAGACCGCATGTACTCTTTAGCCGACCGGGCCATTGAGATTGGGGCTAGAGAGCCAGAGTCCTTGGAGATTTTGGACGATGAGTTCGCGGGGTACGCCCAGATCGTGGCTCGGTTGGCCCAATCGCCGGATTTTGAGGGGCCAAGTTTGTCTTTACGGTCCGTGACCTCGGCCAAGGTGGCTCGGCAGGTTTTAGGTTACCTCTCGGCGGCTCGAAGGGATTTTTCGCGGCGCTTAGAGGAGCAACGCCGCCGCATTGGCTCGGCCATGGAAGAGGCCCTGGAGCTCTTAGGGCATATTCTCAATGGGGTGGACGACATTTCCCACGAGACTAAGCTCTTTTTAGGCGATTTGGTCGATCGCTTAAGTGAATTGGGAACCGCCCTTTGCGTCCCCAAACCCCCGGCCCCCAAATGGCTCAACTAGAATTTTTTTAAGTTAGGTTGTTAGCGGGTTTTAGACTAGTCACTAAAGCTCGTTTTAGGTAAATTAGTCGTTTATTGTCAGTCTGTTACCAAAAGGCCGGCCATTTGGCCGGCCTTTTGGGTATTTAGGGCTAGGTTGGCGGATTTTTCGCTTAGCGGCGATTGAATTTACTTTCCAGCTCTTTATAGGTGATGACCGTAATGGCCGGTCGCCCGTGGGGGCAAAAACCGCCGGCTATAGCGGCCTCAATATCTTTAGTTAAGGTCTCCATCTCCGCCAAGGTCAGTTTATCCCCGGCTTTAACCGCCGCCCGGCAAGCTAAGGTGTCCAGCCAAGAGTCGGACATCTTGTCCAGCAGATCTTTTAAATCCGACCCATCCAATTCTTTAAGCCGACTTTGGGCTTTGGCCAGCGTCTCCAGAAGAGCCTCTTTGGCCTCGGTGGGGTCGAGGACCGCTGGGAACCCTTTAATCACGTAAGTCGCGCCCCCAAAAGGCTCCAACTCAAAACCCAAAAGCGCCAAACCCTTCTGTAAACTATTCACCGCTAGAATCTGATGGGCCGAAAGCTCCACGGTCTCCGGGAAAAGCGACCTTTGGCTAGGTAAACCTTTCTCGGCCAAGGCTCTTTTTAGCTCGTTAAATAAGACCCGCTCGTGGGCCGCGTGCTGGTCAATGACGATTAACCCGTCCGCTCCTTGGGCTAAGATGTAGCTTTGACCCAGTTGACCTAAGATCCGATTTACTGGGGGTTCTTCCCCCAGTAAGTCGGAAGACGGAGAGTCTTTAGCCCCTGGTTGGTCCGAGGCGGTTAGGGGCGGCTCGTCCACTAACCAAGGCGGGGTCCTTGGAGTTAAATCCCGCGGGTCGCTTAAAGGATCCGGGCTTGGCCAGGCCCCAGGGCGACTAGGATGACTAGAGTAACTAGGGTAACTAGCGGTGGCGTTGGCTCTAAAGGGCCTATTGGGGTAAGGCCTAGGCGGGCTAGGGTAGGCGGGGTACGGGCTAGAGGGGTTATCGGAAAAGGGCCGAGCGTAATCCCGCTCCAGAGTGCCTCTGGGGGCGGAGCCCCCGACTAAGTTCGGGCTAAATTGGTCAGGGCCGGGCTGGCTATTAGCTTGGCTCGGGGATTCCGCGAACCCTGGCTCTGGGCGCGCCTCACCGGCGGCCAGCGAAGAGGTCGGCGGGGCGGTGACGGTTTGGGCGGTCAGATCGCTTAGGGCGGTGAAGATCTGGCCTGGCTCCCGAAAACGGACCTCGGTTTTGGCGGGATGGACGTTAACGTCCACCCGGCGGGGATCGAGGTTAACGTTGACCACTCCGGCTGGGTAGCGACCAGGCGGTAAAGTCCGGCCATAACCATTGACAATGGCTTTGGTTAAAAGGCGATCTTTCACTGGTCGGCCTAAAACGTACAAAAATAGGTAAGAGCTGGTCCTTTGGGCCATCTCCGGGCTAGCTAACCAACCGTTGATCTCCAGGTCATCTAGGGAAAAGGCTAAAGGTCTTAAGGCCGCGGCCAGATCCCGACCCAGGACCTTAGCGATCCGGGAAAGGGGCTCTTCGCGCCTTTCCACGGCTAGTAAGGTTTTCCCAGCGTCTTTAAAAACTAAGCTTAGATCCGGCCGAGCTAAGGCGTAGCGGGTGGCCACGTCAATTAAGTGAGCCCTTTCCGTGGCCTCGCTTTTTAAAAACTTTTTCCGGGCCGGGACGTTGTAAAAAAGATCTCGGGCTTCCACGCTGGTCCCTTGGTTGGCCGGGGCCGGGTCAAGGCCTAATAACTTACCGCCCTCTAAGCGGAGCTTATGGCCAGGGCCCTCTGGGGACGGGGAGCTTAAGATGGACAACCGGCAAACCGAGCCAATGGAGGGTAAGGCTTCCCCCCGAAAGCCTAAGGTCGCGATATTGAGGAGATCGCTCTGGGGCCCTAACTTACTGGTGGCGTGGCGCTCCACGCATAAGAAGAGCTCTTCTTTGTTTAAGCCGCCGCCATTATCGGTCACCCGGATCAGTTTTTTCCCGCCATCCAGGATGTCCACCTCGATCCGGTTGGCCCCGGCGTCCAAGCTATTGTCTAGAAGCTCTTTTAAAATGGAGGCGGGCCGTTCCACCACCTCGCCAGCGGCGATTTGGTTGATGAGGTTTTCCGGCAGAAGTTTAACGCGGCTGGGCATAAGTTTTTGGTTATTCAGGTCTTAAAGGTTTTCGGGCGTTAGAGCGATCGTCAAACCAGTTGGCTAGACGGGGGTCTTTTAAATCAGCCTTATTTTAGCTTCTTTTTCGTTTAGATCAAGTTAAACGCTCAATAAAAAAGAGGAACCTAAAAGGGGCGGGGCGCTAAGTTTGAAGCGGAAGGTTACGGCGGAAGTTTAAGGTTTGAGTTAAAGGCCTTAAGCTTAGGGCTTAATGGGCCCCAATCGCCCTAATCGCCTTGGGGGTTGGCGGGGTTAGTCAGGTGAAAGAACACAAAGTACAAAATGAGGATAATGGCCATATTAATGGCCCCCCAGAGATAGGCTTCGGCGAAGGACCCATAGACGTGGGCCAAAAACCCGAAGAACATGGACCCCACGCTAACCCCTAAATCGCAAGAGTTTAAGAAGACCGCCGCGCTTAAGGTCCGTTGGTGTCGGGGGATGGGGGCTAAGGTTAAGACTTGTAAGTTGGGGAAAAGGGACCCGGAGCCTAAACCGTAGATAATAGCGGCCACAAAGTACATGGTGGGGTTAGCCGAGTCTAAGATGATCAAAAAGGAGATTAATAACAACATAGCCGCGGGCGGGATAACTAGACTTGGGCCGTGGCGGTCGTAAAGACGACCGCTAACGAAGCGGGTAAAAATCAAACCAATGGTGGAGAAAACAAAATAATAGTGGGCCACTTGGGGGATGCCCTCCTCGGAACAGTAGATGGCCAGAAAGAGGGTGACCGAGGAGATGCCCATACCATAAAAAAAGACTAAAATAGATGTTTTATAAGTGTTTTTAATAGTTTTAAATAGAGAAATAATGGATAAAGGCTCTTTTTTATCGGAGAGCGATGTTTTGGGTAGGGTTAAGCTAATCAATAAGGCCAGTAAGTAACAGATGGCCCCGGAGCTAAAGAGGATTTTCGCCCCAAAGACGGACAATAAGGTTAAACCCAGTAAAGGGCCCAAAGCTTTGGAGGTGGTTGAGCCTAAGCCCAAAAGCCCTAAGCCCTCGGCGAAGCGGGTTTTGGGGATCACGCTGGCGGCCAAAGAAATCATTAAAGTGGAGGTGAAACCGTAGCCCGCCCCATAAATGAGCCGGGCTATGGCGTAGCTTAAGATCTCCGGGATCATGATGTACAGTAAGCAACTTATGGCGCTTAAGGCTAGACCGACTTTAATGACGTTAATGGGCCCATAACGCTCGCAAAAATAGTGAGTCGTAAAGCGGGCCGCGATGGAGGAGACGGCGAAACAACTAATGACGAGGCCAATGGTCTTTTTGTCGCAGCCCTGACTGGCCAAGTACAAAGACAAGGTCGGTAGGAGCATGTTATAGCCTAAGTAAATCCCCAAATTGACCAAAAGATAAGTCACGTAGGTCAAGGTCCAGAGCGGCGGCTTGGGGCTAGGCTCCTTAACCGGGCTATCGCTTGGGGTTAAGCTTGGGGTTAGGCTGGGGTCGGAACTGGAGGGCGAGGCCATCTATTCGCTCACAAAAGGATTATAGGTCAAATACGGGGATATAACCAGTATCTAGCGTTAAAAGGTTAATTGTTTAGGGTTTTTAACCCTTTAAAAACCTCTTAAAGCCCTTAACCCGCGCCTAACCCCCTGCGGGTTATTGGGGGTTTAAATTGGTCAAAAAACAAAGTTAAAGAGCATATTAAGTTAATTTCCGCGTTATCACAAGAGAAACGGCATATATAGCCCTTAAAGCCACTGTTTAAATGGGTCGTTTTTATAGGCGCGAGGCGAAGTTTTGGGCCGCGATCCAGTTAACTAAAGGGGGCGGATGAAGCGGTCATTTTAACCCTTTAATGACCTTAAAGGATTGGCTCTAAAAGGCATAAGAGGGCTTAAGCGAAGGGTCGAGCTAACCCCCGTAAATAGCCGTTATAAGCGGTCGCGGGGCTAGATAATCGTTTAAAGGGGCTTTAATCTCCCTTTTAAGCCCTTTTTTGCTATAATGCCTTCCGGCGGCCTGGGTCGAAAGGCTTAAACCGGCTGGGCGGCGACCGTCATGTGTGGCGCTTGGCGGTCGCTGGCCCCTAAATTCACTAATCTTATTAAAACTTTAACCGGGAACGGCTCATATGACTCAATTGGACTCCCAAACGGTGGAGCGACTTTTAAAAGATGGCGACCAGACTTGGCTGTGGGTCTTAACCGCGGCTATCACGGTCAACCGGGATAAGCTATTGATTCTGGAGGACGAAGCGGGCGATTACGTCCCAGTTTTTAATAATAAGGCGGCTGGCCAAGCTTTCTTAGCCAAGCTCGATCCAGAAGGTCAACTGGAGTATCAGGCCCAAGCCATGCATCAGATCGATCTGAAGGCTTTAGCCAAGAGCGAATCTTATCGGGTCGTCATCTTAGATGGCCAGGGCCAGATTCTGGAGCGCTGGGCCGCGGCTGGTTCGAACGGCCAAGGGGGCTCCGCGGCTAGCGGGAGTTAACATGCTGGTATTGGTCACCGGGGCTTTGGGGTTTTTAGGCGGGCGAGTCACTAGCTTACTTCAAAAAAAAGGCCATCGGGTCCGGGTCTTAGTTCGCCGGGACTCGGAGGACTTAGCCAACCAAGGGGTGGAGGTCTTTTTAGGGGATCTGGCCGATTACGCGGCCTTAGAACGGGCCACCGACGGGGTGGACGGGGTCATCCACTGCGCCGCTAAAAGCGGGGTCTGGGGGCCTTTGTCTCTGTACCTGGAAAACAACGCTATGGGGACCGCTCGGATCTTGGAGTCAGCTCGGCAGCAACAGGTTCGGTATTTTGTCTACACTAGCTCCCCCAGCGTGGTCCACGCGGGGGAGGATCTTAAGGGCGTCACTGAAAGCGCCCCCTACATGGACGACACCTCCCAACCTTACGCTTATAGTAAGATGCTGGCTGAAAGGCTGGTTTTAAGGGCTAGCTCCCCGCGCTTTAAGACCCTCGCCTTAAGACCGCACTTAATCTGGGGCCCCGGAGATCCCCACTTGGCCCCGCGCCTATTCGAGCGAGCTAAAAAGGGCCGCTTACGCTTATTTAAGGGCGGTCCTTACATTGTGGACGCGACTTATATTGATAACGCGGCCGCGGCTCACGTTTTGGCCTTGGAAAAACTGGCTGAGGGGCTACCGGTGGGGGGCCTACCTTTTTTTATCAGCCAAGACGAGCCCATGGATCTAACCGAGCTGATTAACCACCTTTTAGCCGCCGCCGGTTTAGCTCCGGTTAAACCCCAGATCCCGAAAGCTTTTGGTCGTTTTATCGGGGCTAGTTTGGAGAGGATCTGGTCTTTAGCCAAAAGCGTCAAAGAGCCCCCTTTAACCCTATTCACGGCCCGGCAGTTATCGTCCTCCCATTGGTATAACCTGGAGCGGGCTAAGAGCCTACTGGGTTATAAGCCCATAGTCTCCTTTAAGGAAGGCTTGGAAAAACTGGCCGATTACTGGCGAGGCCGACCCATCGAAAAGCCTAAATCTTAAAGATTTCGTTACCTCCATGACTTCCAAGGTCGCTACCGGTCGGACAGGAATCCAAAGTTGAGGGGAATTTTAGCTCCCTATATAAGCGAACCTTTTTCTAGCGCTACAAAAAACAACCAAACGATCAAACGACTTGACATGGTATTTTTTTTAAGTATACTAAAATTAGGAATGGGAAATGAAATTTTAGTTGGGTTCTGGCTCTGTTTATTTACATACTAATTTAATATTTGATTATAATATATTTTGCCTAATAATAATATGTAATAATAATAAAAATTGTTTTTTGACGCGTAATTTTCAGTTTTGTATTAACTAACAATTTATGTATAATTTGTTGTTTTAAAACGTTAGTTTGCTGCAATTTATACATCAAGTAACGGTAAAATTTTGTGATTAACGACTATATCATTAGCATTAAAAAACCAAAAAGAACTTATCAAAACTCTCTTTTTGTAGATTATTTATCGCAAAAAGATAAACTTATACGTATTTTCAACGCTGTTACGGGGGAAAATTGTCCTTTAGATGTAGAAGGTTTTGAAATAAACACTTTGCATCCCATTTTGTTTGATGACTTCGTAAATGATGTCTCATTTAAGATTGGTAACCGATATATGTTCTTGCTTGAGCATCAATCAACTGTTTGTCCAAATATACCACTTCGAATGATATTGTATCACAATCAATTTATATTAAAATTGATTGTTGTAAGAGATAAAAAAGATAAGCGTAAACTCAAAGTTGATGATCGTTTGTACAGTACGACTAGAATAATCATCCCAATGCCAATTTTTGTTGAGTTTTACACTGGCGAAACTAAAGCTAATCTACCTGAAGAATCTGACTATACTGTTGAGCTTCTTTCCGAAAGCTTTTCACCTAAAGCTCCTCTTGACTGCCGCCTTTTTAATTTTAAAGGTTTTCCTGTGCAG
>JAISRZ010000136.1 GCA_031273455.1 Deltaproteobacteria bacterium
TATTTTTTTAAAACTGGCGTTCATAGGAATCCTTAAGGTCATCGCGCGTCCGTCAAAACTTCTCGCGTTGTCTGATTTTAGGGCCAAAAAGTTTGGGCCGACCATTGGCCTAAGCGAAAAGGGCGCTCTTTAAGCGTCCGGGGTCTTAGAGGAAAACGACTGAGTCAAGCGCCAAGTGAATATTATATTTATATGATCATAACCCCATGCGTTTCGAAAATCAACTGGAAAAACGCCTCAACTCCAAAATGGTTTAATCTGTGATTTTTAACTAAATAACTAGAGTAACTCATTTTACTTCTATTATATGCGCTTTTAATGCTAAATCAAACTATTTTTTTTAGGGGCGAAGTCCTTTTGGCCTGAAAAATAACTAAAAACTGGCGCTTGGGGTTAAAGAAACTTAATCTCGTAATATAAAACAACCTTGGTCGTTTCATTTGGTCGATGGTGGGCGACCGCCGCCCATGGGCGGTTACCATAAAAAGGGCGGCGCTAGACGTAAACAGCGCGACTCTTAAAATTATATCAAAAATTAGGGGAGAATGTTACTGATGTGGGTAGATTGATAGATTAGAGCCGTTTCCAGTGGTCCGATAACTATCACCTTACCGGGTCGTTCCTTAAGCCAAGACTGGGGTGGCGAGAGCGAAACGCGATAGAACTGAACCCTAGCCAAAAAAGCCTGTCCCATAGAGGCTGGCCAAGTCTCTCTAAATCCTTTCTTGACTGAAGTGGCCAATCGACCTAAAAGACGCCGATCCATCTATACAATGTGTTAGACTCCGTGTATTTAGGCGGACATTGGCGTATTCTATTTCGAAAAAAGGAAAAAGGGAGCGTGTTTTTTTGTCTTTTTAAAGGAAAATTTTATCTTTAAGGCGCAATCGCGAATCGTTATTAGGCGACCTCAAGGCGCTTAAGACCTGGACTATAGGCTAATGTAGTTATGGCGGAAAAACTGTCGCTAAAAGGTGAGCTCTCTAAATCCCCTTGAGGACGACATCGCTCAATTGGACCGCGCTCGGCTATTGATTGTAGACCAGACAATTATTCTTCAAAACAAACAGAGTCTAAACGAAACAAAGGGCCTTAAAAAAATTGGTCTTGCCTCGCGCGTGGCCTCCGAAAATCGCCATAATCGGAAAAATCCTCGGTTTATTCTGGCCAAGTTTGGAAAATCTTAGTCCAAACTTCCGCTCTCGGCTGGCGATCATAGACCAGGCTGGCCTGGTCGCGGAAAGACATCCAGTTTTGGATAGAGAAGCTTATTATCAAAACGGAACCGGATGGTCCATCCAAGTGATTCTGGTTGAATTGAAGCGGATTACGACCGGTAGGCTTGGGATCTTTGAGCCTGGTTTCGTTGGCTCTAAGGCCTATTACTAAACTGGATTCGTGGATATGGTCTAGACTTTGGAACTCGCGTCTGGAAACAATGGAAAAGAGCTCCTGAAATTTCTAGGAGTGGACCGGGGGGAATAAGCTTGGAGGTGGGTTAATACCTGAAAAAGGCCCAGGAAAAACGCCCCTGGCCAGGCCTAGCCAGGTTCCTGACCAATAAGCGAAAGATCTTAGGTTTTACCGACCTAAGCGCCCCAGACGAAAACCTTACCGCCTAAGGTTGGTAAAAAATCGCCCTCCGCTTGGAGGTTGGTCGGAGATAGGAGGACGGCGGGGAAGACCCCGCCTCCCGCCCGCTTTAAGGTCAAAAAACGGCCAATTAAGAACGGTAAGAGCCGTTTATTTTGACGTAGTCGTAAGATAGGTCACAGGTGACGGCCCGATCTTGGCCCGGGCCGTTATTGAGGTTAATGGTTAAGCAGTATTCCTTTTTCCTCATGGCCGCTTGGGCGTCCATTTCCCGGCCAAAGATAAGACCGTGGCGGACCCAAGCCAGATCGTCAATGTCAATGTCCACGCGGTACGGGTCAAAGTCAGCCCCGCTACGGCCTAAAGCGGCTAAGATCCGGCCCCAGTTCGGGTCGCCGCCAAAGAAGGCGGTTTTGACCAAGGGCGACTCGGCCACGGTTCTGGCGGCTAATAAAGCCTCCTCGCGGGAGCGGGCCCCTTGGACCCTAATTTCCACTAGCTTGGTCGCCCCCTCGCCATCGCGGATGATCTGCCGGGACAAAGAATCCAAGACCTTTAACAAGGTCTTTTTAAAAACGTCCGCGTCCGAGCCCCCGGTGATGACTTCCGAACGGGCCGAGCCAGAGGCGATGATAAAAAGGGAGTCATTGGTGGAGGTGTCGCCATCCACGGTCACCCGGTTAAAGGTGGATTCCGCGGTCTGGCTCAAAATGGAGCGCAAAAGCTTCGGTTCCATGGCCGCGTCGGTTAAAACAAAGCCTAAGGTGGTGGCCATATTGGGGGCGATCATGCCCGAGCCCTTGGTCACCCCCCAGATGGAGGCTGAGTGGCCACGCTCAAAGGGAATCTCGGCCCAAGCGGTTTTGGGGGCGGTGTCGGTGGTCAAAATGGCCCGAGAAAAGTCGTCAAACCCATCGCGAGACAAACCCTTGATCAAAGCCGGAACCGCGCTTAAAAGAGCCTCAATGTTTAAAGGCTGGCCAATGACCCCGGTGGAGGCCAATAAGACCTCATCGGTCACTAGACCCAGACGATCGGCCACGGCTTTGGCTGACAAAAGGCATCTATCCCCGGCTCCGCGACCGGTTTGGGCGTTGGCTTGCCCAGCGTTGACTAAAACGGCCCGACCGCGGGCGATCCGGTTCTTGGACCAGAGGACTGGGGCGGCTTGACAGATATTTTGGGTAAAAACCCCGGCGGAGGCTTGGAAAGAATCCGCCACAATCAAGCCCAGGTCAGGCCGGTTTTTGTAGCGCATCTGGGCCTCAACGGCGGCCGCTCGGAACCCTTTGGGTATCATATGAAACTTCTCCTATGAATAAGGCAACTCCCCTCTAAGGAAGTGAAAAGTATTAATCAAGGATAAGGCGTGGTCTTAAAAGCTTAAGGCGAGGGATATCCTTTCGAACCTTAAGCTCTAAAGCTTCGATCGACTAGGGAAAGTTAGCTAGTGGCCAAAAAAACAAAATTAAGTATAACTTTTTTTTTCTTTGTTGAAAAGCCCAATGTCTACAGTATTAAAGGCGCATTTGTTTTACAGGGCTGAAAAGTCATTCGTAGCATTAATTGTCCTCATTTTGTTAATATAATATCTTATAGATTCTATAAGAAGTAAGCGGTCTTTTTATTCCTAAAACATAAAAAACTACCTAAATTAACCTGTAATAGCCGCTGGGACCCGCTGGAACCCTAGCGAGACTTATTTAGCGAGACTTATTAGCCGACTAAGAGCCGCCCCAGCTAGAGACGGGCTAAGCCAAGGACTCGAACTAAGGACCGAACCCATTGACTGGTATGGGCCATCTTCCAGATCCATCTTGACAACGTCCTTCCCGACAACGTCCTTCCCGATAACGCCTATCGCTATATCCATCCAAAAACTCTAGCCTTATGGGAAAGATATAGACGCCCTTTTTGGGGCGATCGCGCCTAAAACATGGGCCACTTAAGGTAAAAAAGGACCAAAGTGGCGGGTAACGGTCTTTTAGGGCGCAAAAATCCAGTAGGCGCTCGTCAAGCGTCCAATGTGTCAGTGATTAAGTTAGGACTTTCGTTGGTTATTAGGTTAAAGCCGCTCCCTCCTCGCGGCTGGATATTTTACGGGGGGAAGGAACAATAAAAATCCACTCGTCATTAAATGTCATGACAATTGGATACTAAGGCCTTTGATTAAATTACAAAAACATTAAAAACATCGTTTATTTGACGTTTACCCAATCATAACCTTAAAAGAGAAAATTTTAATATAAATTTCAGATAAAAGGATGGGTAAATACTTAACAAACTAGCGTAAAATATTAGTTGACATCCCAATTGTTGAGTAGGCGTATCAACAATATCAAAACACGTTGGCTATTTTATAACTTCTTTTCCGAAAAAAGACAAGACCATTTTCTAGGCCCCAAGCTCAAAAGCCAAATAGGCTCTAGTCAAATGGTCCGATGAACGCGGAATGGCTTAATTTATAAGGCCAAAAAACGAGGGGCCAAACGATCGCGGTAAATAACGCCTGGTTAATAACGACTGGTTAATAACGCGTAACCTTAAAGCCGGCCTTTTCCAAAAGAGTCGGGATCCCATTGGGCCCCACTAGATGGGCCGCCCCGATCACGGCGAAGGAGTTGACCCCGTCCCGCTCGAAAAAGGCGGCTAAGCGAGCGGCTAAACTAACGTTCCGGTCATCGATTAAACGCTTCATGATTACGACCAACTCAGGGTTCTCTTGGTACTCTTCGCTAATGGCCGCGTAAAAAGCCTCGGCGTCGCCTTGGATCCAGTAGTTCATGTAGCGGGTCACCGGATGAACCGGGGCGTTAATCTCGATTAAGGTGGCCTTAAAATAGAGATCCTGCTCCTCTGGGCTCATGCTGGTGAAAAGGCTAACCTGCTCTTGGGGGGTCTCCAGTTCCGCGATGGGTAAGGATTTCTGTTTGGCTAAGGTCAAGAAAAAAGAGTCTTGGCCATACTCCTCAGTGTAGCCGAGTTTTAAGAGGCTGGTGGCGGCTAAGGACAAAGAGGCCATCCAGGGGCGCATGGTCTGAAGAATGGTTAAAGGCAAAGGCAGATCCGCCGAGGTCCTTAAGATCTCCAAAGAATCCGGGCTCAACTGATCGGTTAGCTTGACAGAGGGTGGGTTAAAGCCGACTTGGAAGAGCTCAATGGTCTCGGGGTTGTTTAAGTTTTGGACGTCCAACTCCACCACCAAGCGGTCGGCCGTATTAAAGGCGTCCATGATGGCCGGTCGTAAGGGGTAAAATTCGGCGGTGGCTAAGTGGAATGAGCCCAGAAGGTGGATCGCCCGACCGGAGCTATCCTCCACCCGCCAAAAAAGGCCCTCGCTAGCTTTAACTGGGGTTGGGGCTAGAAGACCGAGGATGAGGAGAAATAAGGCCCCTAGGGCCAAGAAACGGTTCCGGAAAGTCATAATGGTGACCGCCAAGGGAAAATTTGGCGCCTAACTAGAGGAAGGCGTATTAAGGCGTAGGGTTATTATAGCCAAAAAAACTAGGTTCGGCGAATTGGCGCGGCTAGGGGGCTAAGGGCTTAGGTTAGGCCGCTGGTTAGGGGCCAGGCGCCCAGAAAGGCGCCCAGAAAAGTCAAACCCCAAAAACATAGGAATATCAGCTGAAAAAACTTTGGTTATTACAATTTTAAGGTAGAAAATAAAACTAAAAAAATATAATTATTTATCATTATATCAATAAAATACCAGCCTTAAAAAATTTTAGATGACGCTTAACCGTTTAATTAAGAAAATGTTAAGGCTATTTTTTTTAAACCTTTGAGGGGGCTATTCTTAAGACTATCAAAACCAACCTTTACTAGAAGTCCTTGGTTTAAGCGCTGAAATAGGCTCTGGCTTAACTTAGAGGCCAAACAAAATCTTCTTTTTATCTAAAATTAGGGTATAATATACCTTTAACGGACAGGCCCTTTTGGCGGTCCCCAAAAAAAAGAGGGTAAAACGTGGCGCGGCGCTTTAAAAGCCCAAAAAACCTGATTCCCCCCTCGATCTTAAGCGGACGCGGGGCCGAAGGAGTGGCCGAGTTAAACGCCACGGCCATTCGGAAGATGGCCTGGCTGTCCAATCTTTTGGTCGGCGGCAATAAAGCGGATCTAGGCCTAGAAATGTGTCTCGTTCGGTTGGCTTATTGTTTTTTCGCCAATTGCAATGGGGTTTTCCCGTCTGGGTTTTTCACGCGGTACTTAGAGTCCTCCAACAATGACGGCGACAATATCGCCGAGCGTTTGGCCGATTTACGGGAGTATATCCTGGCCGTGAACCCTAAGGGGAAAAAGTCCGGGTTATTCGCTGGGGAAAGGTTATCCTCGGAAATTCCCCACCGGGAGCTTTTCGCGGCGGATTACTCCACCGTGGTCTTTGACGGCTTGGCCCGGAAGACCTTACTGGAGTGCGCTCGCTTGGATTGGAACAAAGTTAGCCCAGCTATTTTTGGGACCATCTACCAAGGGGCCATGGACCAAGGCCAAAGGAAGCGGACTGGGGCTCACTACACCAGCGAAGAGAACATCTTTAAGCTCATTAAACCCTTGTTTTTGGATGAGTTATGGCGAAAATACGAGTCAATTAAAGATGATCTTAAAGCTTTAGCCAACTTCAGAGATGATATTGGAAAGCTGAAGTTTTTCGATCCAGCTTGCGGGTGTGGGTCCTTTTTGATCGTGGCTTACCGCGAGCTACGGCTTTTGGAAAAGGAGATTGTGAAGAACCTGGCCGCGGACGATAAGGACGGAAAACAGGGGGTTAAAGGGGGCCGGAAGGTTACGGCCGCCCAGTTCTATGGGGTCGATATTGAGGCCTTTCCTTGCTTAGTGGCCAAAATCGGCCTTTGGCTCATGGACCGCCAGCTCATCTCCCGGCGGGCGGAAAAGCTGGAGATTAACGTCAATGAGGGCCAAAGCTCCCCGACCATCATCCAGGCCAACGCTTTAACCTTAGACTGGGAAAAGGTCGTTAAAAAGACGGAATTGAGCTATATCCTGGGTAACCCACCCTTTAGCGGGGCCAGGACCATGACTAAAGCCCAAAAACAAGACATGGCCCTGGTCTTTAACGGGCACAAAAGGGCCATGGATCTGGATTACGTGGCCGCTTGGCACTTAAAGGCCGCGGACATGGCCGAAGGGACCAATATCCGAGCCGCCTTTGTCGCCACTAGTAGCGTGGCCAAAGGGAGCCAACCGACGATTATCTGGCGGCCACTCTTCGCGAGGGGGGTTCATATCAATTTTGTCGAGCCCCCTTTCCAGTGGAATAGCGACTCTAGGGGGAAGGCCTTAGTCACTTGCGTTATTATCGGCTTTAGCTACAAAAAGACCAAACCCTTTATCAATCAATACCTCCAAAAGGCCCCGGCCATCTTCATTGAAAGTCGCTCCAAACCCATTAGCGACGTTCCGGAAATAGGCGTCGGGAACGTCCCCATTGATGGGGGCCATTACCTTTTTGGGGAAAAAGAAAAACTGGAGTTTATTAAAAAGGAGCCCAAAGCGGCCAAGTGGTTTCGGCCTTTTTTGGGGGCCAGCGAGTTTTTAAACGGAAAAAGGCGTTATTGCCTTTATTTAAAAAATGTCCCCTACGAGGAGATTAACCAAACGCCCCTTGTGGCCTTACGGGTGGAAGCGGTCCGGAAGTTTCGCTTAGCTAGCGGGCGGCTTTTCACCCGGGTCATGGCCGAAAAACCCACGGAGTTTTCCGGGGAAAACATCCCCCAGTCCGCTTACGTCGCTATTCCTAAGGTCACCACCGTCAATCGGCCTTACTTACCCATCGCCTTTTTGCCCCCCAAGATTTTAGCCAGCGATCTGTTGTTTATCCTGCCCTCGGCCTCTTGGTACCATTTTGGGGTCTTATCGTCTTTAGTCCACATGGCCTGGGTTAAAGCCGTGTCCGGTCGCTTAGGGTTGGCTTACCGCTATTCCAAGGACATTGTCTATAATAACTTCCCCTGGCCTAAAGCCGACGCTAGCGCCCAAGACTTGGTCGGGGAGTTGGCGAAGGAGGTCATTAACGCCCGGACTTTGTTCCCCGGGTTAACCTTAGCCGAGCTTTACGGCGAGGAGAAGGCCCCGGAGCCTTTGTTGAAGGCCCATGAGGCCTTGGACGAGGCCGTGATCCAGCTGTATAAGTTTAAAAAGGGCCACCTAACCGAGCCAGAAATGGTTAACCAGCTCTTTGAGCTCAACTTCAATATGACCGCTAAAAAATAAGGGGAGAATCCCCAACCAAAACTGAGTGGTTACGGGTTGGCAATGGAAATACCAGACTGTAAACATTACTCAGGCGATTGATATTTTAAAAGCCCTTCAGGGCGCGGATAGCGATCCCCAAATTGAGCCTATCTATTGTTTGGCGTTAATTTTGCCGCCCATATTCACCCTGTCTATGCGAGGGATGGAACAGTTTAATCAAATAAATTCGAAATATTAAAATATCTATAATAATATTATCAAATTGTTTTATAATTTTTATTGTTATAGTAGTTACACATACCATTTAGGACATCATTAACGAATGTAAATACTTCATCCATGATTTCCTCTAGATCTTCACTACTATAATCTCTGGAGGCAAGATCAAAAGACTCTATTCCATGAGCAAGACAATTACGTTTATCTTTTACGTAATCAACTCCAGTTTTTTCACCTTGATTTGTTTCAGTAAATTTAATATTATGAAATTTCATTATCTTACGGATTTGAGATGCATTAAGATTACCGCTTAAATTACAAGCGTTTACTGAAATATCTAGTTTATCTGAAGATAAAACTGTGTTGATAATATAGTTAATTAATTTATAATGTTTGTCTTGAGTAAAAGTATTTTTATTATAATTTTTTATATTATATTTTATCCAATGATTTTTGTTTTTTCAATTGATCTATCGCTTTTTCCTTTAGTTCATTTGTTATTTTAGACAAAATACGCTCTCCTTTATATGCGTAAGTATGCTAACGCCGATAGCTCGACCAAGCTCAACAGGCACAGCGTTGCCAATTTTGACGCCAAGGCTACGTGTGTTCGGTGAACAGTCTGGGGAAATAAATTTATATTCAGGAGGAAAAGACTGTAGTAACGCGCCTTCTCGAATTGAAAGAGCCCTATCTTGTTCTGGATGCCCAAAACGTCCATTACCGTAACCATAAAACTGGGTCGTAATCGTTGGGGAAGGTTTTTCCCATGACATTCTTCCGTAAATCGCTAAATAAGATCGACCAGTGATTTTTTTGTGACAATTTAATTGGAGTGAATCATCCCAATCGCGCCAAGATCCACCAGGGACAGAAGCCTTAATCCGTTGCATATTAATTTTTGTTAACTTCGAACAATAATGTAATATATCTTCTTTAGAGCGCTCGCCATTTTCAATTGGCGACAATTCACCAATCGTGTCCTTCACGGTTTTATAAGTGTCTTTTGTAAATAATGGATTTATCAATTTGATATCACCATGTAAAGAAGCGAGCAAAACAAGCCTTTTTCGAAGTTGAGGAACACCATAATCAGGACAAAACGCCACACTATAATGGATATGATATCTTTTATTTATTAGTGACTGGACAAATTCATGAAAAATACTTTCATGTTTTAGTTCTGGAACATTCTCCATTGAAATTATATCAGGATATATATCATCTATCTTCTGAGCAAATAAATTAAGTAGCTTCCATTTATCACCTAAACGACCTTTTTTGCGATATCTATGTGTGTATGTCGAAAATGGTTGGCAGGGAGCGCATCCAACTAGAATTTTTAAAGAATTATCATTAAAATATGAATTAATAGTTTGTGATGTAATTAATTCAATATCGTTTTCAATAAAAATAGCGTCATTGTTAGTTTCATAAGGGTATTTGCAGGAAGCGTCAATATCTATTCCAGCGACCACGTTCAGACCAGCTAATCGTAACCCATGCGTTAGGCCGCCTATTCCACAGAACAAATCAATAACTTCTGGCGACTTTTTGATTTTTTGAATCATACAGTATATTACGCTGATTAAGTTTTCAATATAAATTATATTTTATGTATTGTCTAAAAAATTGATAGATTTATGTAGTCACGGTAAAAGTTTTAAAAATTAAATAGTCTTAAAGTTTATAATTTTCTTAACTAAAAGCAAATTTCATTCCTAAGATTGTGACTCACGGTCTGTGGAATCAAACAAAAGGATTGTATCATAATTAAAATATAAAGTCTAAAAAATCATTATGGGTATAGCGATCATGGGAACTCGCGAGTATATAAGAACTCTTTATCACCCTCTCACTAGAAGGCCCTATTTTCAAGGGGTCTAGCGGGTAACGCCAGCTTTTCCTTGTTGGCTGTCGATATTGGCTTTGGTTGATGACAAGCAAAGGGTTATGGTACCTCGGAGTTGTAAAGCCAATAGTGGCGTAGAATTTGCTTAGAGCTATTATCTATTTTAATTTAAGAAATTAATCATCATTTGTCACTAAAGTAGAGCCAACTACTAAAGCTGAAGCGGCAATAATAGTATCTGGTAATTTTAGCCTTTATTGCGTCTTATTAAAATTGTAGATGCTTATATTTCATCATTTAATGTCAGAATTTTAAATGATTTTAATAAATATTCAATTTATAGTATTTTTTATCTAAAATTTATGATATGATAAAAGTTCTATTTTAGTAATGATGCTAATATACAGATTATTTGTATTAAAATTAGCTTTAATATGATTTTAAAGTGAAATTCTCTGTAGAATACCAATTAAAATATTGGTATCAAAAAGATAATTACCACTCATCTCGCATTTTCCTCTGTATTTCTACTGGGTCACCTTTAAAAGTTGGGCTATTTTTAAAAACGCCACAGAAACTCGAAAGAGGTCGTTTGGTTGTATTCGAATGCTGAACAGGTGTTATGGTCAAACTTATGTTTACTTCACCTGTAGGGGTATCCGCGGGTAACTCTAAGTTTAAACGCCTGTTTTCAGGAATCTCAATTGTTTTTAAAATAGTTGTCATATTTACACTCCTTTGGCTAGTTTGACAAGCTATGACTCAATTCTGAGGCGTAGTCAGTGATTTGTCAAGAGGAAGAACGCTATGCCTAAGACGAAACCTAAGACGAAAGCGTCAAAAAAAAATAAAAAAATCGTTGGACCTGGTCAAACTAGCGCTGGTCAAACTAGCGCTCTAGAGCGTCAGAAATCGCGCGTTGTCGCGACTTTCCAGAGTAAAACTGATATTTCCAGGGTCTGTTTGATATCAATATCTAAGCTAGTAATGAAATATCAAATGAAATATCGAGTCTCGTCACTAGCTGATTCTCCATTTGTAGAGTCAACGTATCCACTCACCCTAAACCTGGTCTTCAAACCTGGCCATTAATAGACGTGGACGCTAGCTGGGGCGGTGGGGAGGTAACTAACCCCGAGCCAAGTTATCATTAAAAACAAGAGCCCCAAGGGTAAGGTCAGAAGAGTTAAGGTGGGTAAAGGGGTCCTTCGGTTGGCCGCCAGGTGGAGGTGGACCAAGTAAGCGGTCACGGTCACAAAGGCCCAAGTCTCTTTGGGGTCCCAAGACCAGTAATGGCCCCAGGCCAGTTTAGCCCAGACGGCCCCACTGATTAGGCCTAAAGTCAGTAAACCCAGACCCGCTCGAACCGAGTGGTGGATAAAGGTCTCGAGCTCTTTAGCTTTAGCGGCTTTCTCTTTAACTTCATCTTTAGGGGCCTTAAGCGTCTTGAGGGCGATAATCCCCTCTTGGCCTTGGCGCCTCAGCTTATAAATGGCCGCGATGGTCGCGGCGGCCAAAAGGGAGTAGGAGAGCATGTACATAACCACGTGGGGGATAAAAAAGACGCTGTTTAAAGCTGGCGGCAAAGCCATGCTTTGCAGCTCCGGGCGCAGAGCGTTAATCACGGCGAAGACCCCAGCCACCAACGAGACAAAAAATAAGAGCCAACCATAGGCCCAGCGGCGGTAAGCCCCTAAGCCGGATAAGGCCAATAAAAAGCCGTACCACAACCGGGTCTCCCCCATGGATCTTAAGGGCGGCCTAGCCAGCTTAACCCACAGAAAAGCGATTAAAAAGCCCGCGACTAAAGTCCCGGCTAAGGTCAGATAAACCCCTAAAGACCGTCTTTTGGCCAGAACGGCTAAAGCCCCGCTTAACCACAGAATCGCCGACAATAGGCCTAACCCATAACTAAAGGTCATGGTTTCCTTGGCCCTCCTTTAACGATCAAACCCACGCAGCCTAAAGCCCATAAGCCAAACCCGGCGTAAGCCAGGTTGAGCCAAGGGTCTTTAATCAACTCGAACCCGGACCACAAAGAAAAGGCCCCAGCCTCGGCGTCGTAATCCCTTTGGTAGATCAGCCAATCGCCAGCGGCCAAGGGATGGTTGACCGAGACCGAGGACTCGACCTCTTGCCCCTCTATGGTGAAGATTTTAACTTTCGAGACAAAGCTCCGGGG
Organism: Deltaproteobacteria bacterium; assembly: GCA_031273455.1. Taxonomy (GTDB): domain Bacteria; phylum Desulfobacterota; class Desulfarculia; order Adiutricales; family Adiutricaceae; genus JAIROO01. The sequence goes on from JAISRZ010000136.1 coordinate 12,060, forward strand.
CTCGGGTCTAGTCATGGCTAAAACCAAACCGTCTTTTTCCAAGATCAAAGGGTTGGGCGGTAAGCGCCCGCCGCCGGGGGTCAGCCACCCTTGAAAGGTTTGGCCGGTTTTAAGGTTCTTAGCCTCCACCAAAGCCGCCTGGACCGACCCTTGGAACATGACCCGAATAAAACGGTTATCCCCCATGGGGGCGGCGTTGGGTAAATACTCCAAAACTTTAATGGCGTAGTCCCCTAGTTTTTGGGTCTTGTGGAGGGCCGCTTGGTCGATCTGGAGTAAGACCGGCGGCTTATTTTCGGGCCAAGAGCGCCCGGTTTTGGGGTCAAAAAGGGCGATCCTCGCGGGATACTCCTCCATGATAAAGTCATCTAAGCGGATGGCCAGATCTAGATCTTTATAGGCCCCTTCCGCCCTTTTTCCCTCATCTAGGGCTCGCCACTCAAAACTCCCTTCCATGACCCGCATGATCTCCCGTTGGCGATCGGCGGCCCCCAGGCCCGCGGCCAATAAAACTAGCCATAAGCCTAAGTGGCTAAAAAAGACGGTTATTCTTTTGGGGGATAAGCGAATGACCGTGGCCCCTAAAGAGACGAGGACCAAGAGGTAGAGAAAGGAAAAGGCCCAGGAGGAGGTGATCTGGAAAAAGCCTAAAATTCCCCAGATAGTCTCGGGGGCCGGGGCGGACGGATCCAGTTGGGGGATTAAACCCATCGCTAGACCCCAAAGGGCCATGAAGGCCATCAAGACCACGGCTAAAGGGGCGGAGGCCAGAAAGTATAAGACTTTTTTAAAGATCCGGGTAAGAAATAAAAAAGCGATGAGAATTAGGGCCAAGATTAGGTTAAGGGGGTAAGAAAGAAGAAAAGTGGGCCTAGGCCCAAATAAAAATTGAGCTATTAAACCGCCTATGGTCACCGCGGCGACAATGACCAAGCTTTCTAAATAGCCCCAGGGCCAAGACCAAGACCTTTCGCTTGGGCTCTGGTTAGGGGCCGAAGGGGCCGGATTGGCCCCTTCGGGGGAGTTTAAGGGAAAATCAGATCCGCCCATCGGCTTTGGCTTCAGACAACCACTGGGGGACTACCGTATCCAAGAACTTTTCTTTTTGGGCGGTTAAAACGGGCATGTTTAAGCCGATTAAGGCTTGGGCCTTTTCCTTGGAGCTGATGTCGGGCATAACGAATTCCGGTAGGTTTAATTCCCGAAAAACGTCTTTGAGCTTCAGTTGGGCCAGTAAAGCCCGGTCTAAACCGTGGGATAAAATCCTTTGGGTCTCCACCGGGGCGTGGAAAGGGGCCCCATGGGAGGCCACGCCAAAGTCCCAACGCCACTGAGCCTGGCGGATAAGCTTCCGAATCTCGGCCAGTTGTTCGTCCGTGGCCCCACCGTCCATGGCCGCTTTGGTTAAAAGGTGGGCTTTGGCCAGCTCAGGCTCCAGTCGGTTCCGAGCTTGGACGACCTGGTCTTGGCGACCGTTAACGAACTTAATGAGATCTTGCTCCTCAACCCGGTGGCAGACGGCGCAGGAGGTGGAGACGTATTTTAGGGGGCTGACTAAATGGTGATCCGAGAACTTAACCCCGCCCTCGGAGATGTAAGGCATGTGGCAATCGGCGCAGGACAAACCGTTCTCGCCGTGGGGGCCGAGCAGGAAGAGCTCATAATCGGGATGCTGGGCCTTTAGCATCGGGGTTTTGCTTAAAGCGTGCGTCCAATCGGCGTACCCCGCCTCGTCATAGTACTCTTCCATGTTTTCCATGGTGTAGCCTTTGTCCCAAGGAAAGGTTAAGTACTTGCCATCGCCTTTAAAGTAGTACTCCACGTGGCACTGGGCGCAGACCAAGCTCCGCATCTCTTGGTTGGTGGCCTTGGTTATGTCTTTGCCCATCCGCTCGTAAACCTCTTTTAAAGCCGGTCTCGTGATGGTTAAAGACATGTCCGTGGGGTTATGGCAGTCAGCGCAGCCAATGGGGTTAACGATCTGGGCCCCTTGGGAGGACCAGGGGGATTTGTAGAACTCGGCGGCCCCTAATTTTTCGATCATCCGGGGGACATCGGGGCTTTTGCAGCTCCAACAGGTGGCTGGCTGGAGGTCTTTTTGCTCCTCCACCCCAGGCGCGCCCACCCGTAAGGTCTCGCGCATATCATCAATGGTGTAATAGTGGCCGCGCGGGGCCTTGTAGTCCCGGCTAAACGCGTAACCCGCCCAGAGGATGACCATTTCTGGCCGCTCGGCTAGGGGGTCGGAGGGCGTGTTCCCTAAGTGCTTGGTCTTAAAATCCATTTGCGCGGTTTTTAGCCAAGTTTCGTACTCCCGAGGGTAGTTTAAGCCAAAGATCGAGCTTTTAGGCTCAATCCCAGTGATCTCCACTTTTTTGTTGTTAAAGATTGAGGCGGTCTCAGCCCGGCGGAAGGTTATGGAGGCCGCCAAAAGGGCCAGGATCACCACCCCCACGGCCACGCCTAAAAAGATGGCTAGGCCGATGATGAAGGGGCCGTATTTGTTAGAATAAAGGTTACTCATCGGAATTCTCCCGCCAGGGTTGTTAGGGGGCCTAATTGGCCCCGGCCCAAAGGCTTAAGGCGTCTTTTTCGGTGAAGTCGCCCCGGTCTTGGCTGGTTTAGGGTTAACTAAAGACTCCAGCCAGTCCGGCGCCGGCGACCCTGGTAAGGGTAGCCCGGCGCCAATATTATCGGTGGAAAGGCTCACGACCTGATTGTGCGGCGAATCCCGGTGACAATCAAAACAGGTCAGCTTTTGGCCCTTTAAGGCGGCGGCCATTTGGGAGTCCATTTTGACGAATTCCTCCACCAAGGGCTTATGGCAGCGGATACAGTTCTCCAAAATGACCTGTTTGGTGCCCTCATTGGCTCGAATGACCTGGGGCTCTAGCCGGGCGGTGTAAACCGCGGCGTGGTAGAGGCCGTCATAAGCTTTAAAGGCGTAACCGCGAAAGGTGTTGTCTTGGGGCACGTGGCAGTCGTTACAGGTGGCTCTTAAAGCGTGGGAACTTTTGCGGTAGGACTGGTAGTAGGGGCCCATGACATGACAGTTTAAACAGACTTCCGAGTCATTGGAAAAATAGGAAAAGGCTCGGGAAGCCACCAGAATATAGACAAAAAGGCCCGCGGCTAAGCCTAATAGGCCGGAGAAAAACCAGAACCACTTAAAGCGTTGATAGGTTTGGCTTAGTGACGACATAGCCTAGCCCCTCTAGATCCGGCGCTTTGGAGGGCCACGCGCCGCGATAAAAATGACTTATGAATGGAGGAGGGCTCATTCCACCTAATACCCCTGGTTGGAGCGTGGGTAGCTCGACCGGTAATCCAAAGAGGAAGTCGCCTCTGACTCTTCTAGGCCAATTTCCTCGGAAGTGAGGTAACAAGCCGGATCTGGGCTCCAAGGATCCCCAGTTAGGTTTTGGGCCCGGGCCCTTAAACCGCCCCCGCAGATGGCTAAGAACCGACAGGCCGCGCAGCGGCCAGTTAAATGGCTGGTTTTGTCCCTTAGGGCCATTAAAAGCTCGTTATTGGGGTCGTTCCAGATCTCCGGGAAGCTTTTCTCCCGCGTTGAGCCTAAAACCACGCTCCGCCAGAACTGATCCGGATGGACCGCCCCATCCCAGGAGATAGCCCCAATGCCGTGACCCGAGCTGGCCCCGCCGTTCAATTGGAGGAGCTTTAAGACGTTTTCCGCGTCCTTCACCCGACCCTCGGCCAATAACTTTAAATACAAGTAAGGCCCATCGGCTTGGTTATCCACCGTTAGGACCTCGATTAAACGGCCTTTTTGATGGAGCTCTTGGGTCTTTTGGGCGATGAGATCCACCGCCGCCCTAGTCCGCTCTAAGGTTAAAGCCTCGCTCTTGAGGCTAGGGTTAGCCCCTTGGTCCACTAAATGGTAGAAACAAGCCCGGGGGATGTCCTCTTCCACCATGAGCTCAAAAATCCGCTCTAAATCGGCGAAATTGCTCTGAGTTAAGGTCAGCCGTAAACCCACCTTAAGGCCAGCCTCCCGAGCCGTCCTAATGGCTTTTAAAGCCCCTTGGAAGGCCCCGGGCCGACCGCGCATCCGGTCGTGGGGCGTGGCTAACCCGTCTAGACTAATGCCCGCGTAAGCCAAACCCAGCTCTTTTAGCTTAGTGGCCTCGCGTTTCCCTAAAAGAAGGCCGTTGGTGGAAAGAACCGCCCGAACGCCCCCTTTCACGGCTAACTCGATTAACTCAAAAATGTGAGGATGGGCTAAAGGCTCGCCGCCGGAGAAGAGAATGACCGGAACCCCGAAGTCCGCTAAGCTTTTCACCAAAGCTTGGCCTTCGGCGAAGGATAACTCGTCCGGGGCCGGGCCCGGGGTGGCCGCGGCGTAGCAGTGGAGGCAAGCCAGGTTGCAGGATCTAGTCACATTCCAGACAATGACCGGCTTTTTGCTGGCCGAGAACTGGAGAAGGTGGCTAGGCACAGTTTTGGCTTCGCGATGGCGGTAGCGCAAAGCGTCAGAAGCCTCAACCGAGCCACAGTAAAGTTTAGAGACGCCAATCATCTTAAGGGATAGCCCCTTTCTCAAAAAAGGCGAAATTACCTTTTACGTCAGTTTACCATAATTGTCGCCATAACTCTAGAAAGGCCACGATACGCCTATCCCGATCCTTTAGTTATTAAGACTTATTATCAATTGATTTTAGGTAAATAACGGATTTTTCTAATTTTTTGGGGCCAAAGGATAGACCAAACTCCTCGTATTCAACCAATAGACGCGGGGAAAATTGATGGGCCTAACCTGGAAGATAGCTCGGACAGCCCAAAATAGGTTGGAAAGAAGAGAAAATATGAGGTCAAAACATAGCCTCTTAGCTTAAGTTGATTAAAGACAACTAAAAAAACTAACCATAAATCCGCTAAAAGGGGGCCAAAGGCCCCCTAACCGAGCGCCTAGACATTCCCTAGCCTCCCGAGAAAAATGGATCAAATCCGTCCATTCGCCCGGGCCGCGGCCAACCACTCGGGGACCGCCTCGGCCAAAAATTTCCGCTTCTGGACGGCTAAAACCGGCATGTTTAGGCCAATGTAGCTTTGGGCCTGGGCTTTCGCGGCCAGATCGGGAAGATCCGGGGGGGCGAGGTTTAGCTCTTGGAAGATATCGTTTAGGGCCTTAAGGGCCATATTAGCCCGCTCTAAGCCACTGGAGAGGATCCTTAAGGTCTCCATGGGGGCGTGAAAACTGGCCCCATGGGAGGCCACCGCGAAGTCCCAGCGCCACTGGGCCTCGCGGATAAGCTTCCGGACCGCGGTTAGCTTTGGGGGGGAGGCCCCCTTTTCGGCGGCGGCCCGAGTTAAAAGGTGGGCTTTAACCAACTCTGGCTCCAATCGCCCCCGAAGTTCCCTAATTCGCTCTTCCCAGCTTTGGACTCGCTTAAGTAAGCTCGCCTCCTCTTTTTTATGGCAGTTCTGGCAGGTGGTGGACAAGTTTTTTAAAGGGCTTTCCAGCTGATGATCCGAGTATTTAACCCCGTTCTCGGTGATTAGGGGCATATGGCAGTCCGCGCAAGAGAGATCGTTTTGGCCAAAGGGGCCCATTAAAAATAGCTCGTAGTCGGGATGTTGGGCTTTAAGCATGGGGGCCCCGCTAATGGCGTGGGTCCAGTCGGTGATTTGGCGCTCGTCATAATAATTTTCCATGTCCTCCACGGTTAGCCCTTTATCCCAGGGAAAAGTTAGGTATTTACCCTCGCCCTGAAAGTAATACTCCACGTGGCACTGGGCGCAGACCAAAGTCCGCGTCGCCTTAGGCGTAGCCTTATTGACGTCAATACCCCGCCTACTTAAAGCTTCCCTTAAGGCGGGCCGGGTGATGGTTAAGGTCAGGTCATTTGGGTTATGGCAGTCGGCGCAGCCAATGGCGTTAACGATTTCCGGGCCCATAGAGCTAAAGGAGGCCTTGTAGAAGCTCGCGGGGCCCAGCTCATCAATCATACGGGCCGCGTCCGGGCTTTTACAGACCCAGCAAGTGGCGGGTTGGAGATCCCGTTGCCCCTCCACGCCTGGGGAGCCGACCCTTAAGGATTCGCGAATATCGAAAACGGCGTAGTTATGGCTGCGGGGGGCTTTGTAATCCCGGCTAAAAGCGTACCCAGCCCACAAGATGACCATGGCCGGTCGATCGGCCAGGAGATCCCGACGTGAGCCGCTTAAGGAGCGGCTTTTATAGTTCAGGTTGGCGCTTTGGCGCCAGGTGTCGTACTCTTTAGGATAGTTTTGGCCCCAGATTGAGCTTCTCGGCTCTAAGCGGGCGATTTTCCGCTTCTTATCCATAAAATACGAGGAAGTCAAAAACACCAGGATAACTATGACCGTGGCTAAACTACAGAAAATGATTAAACCAATCATTAAAGGGGCGCGCTTATTGGAACTAAGAATGGGCATAAAGTCTCCCGCAAGCGATAAACCTAAAAGGCTAGGACTTTAGGGCTCTAAGGTTTTTAAGGCGAAACTTTAGACGCAATAGGAGCCCTAAGTGAGAGCGAATGGGCTAAAACAAACAGCGAAGGTGGTTTTCAAAGTTGGATATTGACTTAATTTCGTCAGTTAGAAAATGGCAATCGGCGAGAAAAACCCTAGGGATATAATCATAGGGATAAAACCCTAGGGATAAAACCCTAGGAATGGAAAATAAGGACCAAAAAGCCCAAAAGCTCTGACCGGAAGACGCGACCTTGGTTTAAGGCTAAACGTCATTAAAGGCGAGGGTCAGACTCGAAAAGGTCAGAGTGATTTAGTTATTGAATTTTATTATAAATAAAAATTAGTCGCTAGGTTAGACGGAAAAAAGTAACTGGCGTTTCTGGAAAATATTAGGCTTAAATCAACAAAAGTTTATGGGCCTAATGGTTGATTAGGCTCGGAATATCAATTATAAGGGCCTAAGAAAATAATAATCTAAACTCGCCTCTAGCGAAGAAAAAAGCCGCTCAGAAAAACGCTAGTCAGAAAAAAAGCTAGGGCTAGGGCAAGGGCTGGCCTAAAGGGCAAGGGCTTAAAGGCCAAACTAAAAAGATAGGCTTCTTAATCCAAAAAAAATCTTAAAAAGCTCGAAAACTATGGGCTTAGAGAAGTTAAATGAATAGGCTAAAACAAAAAGGTTAGTCCCTTAATAATCTAAGTCAATGGGAATCTCAAAATGGCCCTTTACAACGCTAAGAGCGCGGTTAGATAAGTCTATTAGAGAGCGGATATGGTGATTATTTTTCGATTACGCGATAGGCTAATTATTATCCATAAATTTTGTAGAGCCTTAATATTCAAGGGGAAAAGGGGATAAATCTTGACACAGTCTTAATTTATGGTTATAAATAACTTAAACGCTAACTTCGTTTCTAAACGAGGTTAGCTTGGAAAAGCGGTGGGGGATTGGCCTAAAGTCAGCCACCGCGCGAGCGCGCCATTCACGATGCGCTCCCCAGACCATCAAGACCATCTAGATCAGCGAAGACGGGCTAGTCTAACTTACAAGCGATATTTCCTCTTAACGCGCCTAAAGGTTATCTAAAAACTAGCGGATTGAGGCGGTTTTTAACTAACTTCGGCGCGTCTCGCCGAAAGGCTAATCCAGCGTCATTCAAGACCTAAAAAAAATACTCTATTGTTTGGCCGTTAAGCTTAATCGCGTCATTAGGGGCCCAGCTAAGCTACGCCTATTGGCCATAAGTTTCTAAGATAGAGTTTTATGGGGCCATAAACATAGACGCTATTTAATAAAAACCAGTTTTTAGCGAAGTTTCTAACCAAGATCTTCGCGACCGCCTTAAGGGACTAAGACCAAGGGCCAAAAAAGGGCCAAAAAGGTCAATCTCGCCATCCGGTCAAGCTAAGGAAGAGAATAGTGGGTCAAGCCGAGTATAAAGAAAGGCGGTTAGCGAGCGCTAAATCCTTAATCAAGGTGATGACGGTCATAACCGTTATGGGGGTTTTGGCGGCTTTCTCCTGGCCGTCCGTTAATGGGTATCAACAAACCGCCGCCGTTAAAGAGGCTATCTTAGGCTTAGAGAAAACCCTGGCCAAAGCCCGGAGCCTGGCCGGGAGAGAGGCCCAGCCCGTCCGGGTGGTCATCAACTGCTCCCGGCCCCAAGGCTACGCGGGTTGTTTCGTGGACCTAGAGAGGGCGATTATTGAGGGCTCGGAAATCACTGGCTGGCGGGGGGGCGCGGCGGAACGGTTGGTTTTCGACGAGAAATTAACGGTGGTTCGAAACGATCTAAAGCCTGGATCGGATGGGAAGATAGCGCTAAAAGGCATTCACTGGATCGTCTATAAGCCTCAAGGGGCCACGCGGTCCGAGCCTTTGTTATGGGATCTATTTGTCTTTGATGAGACCCAGGAGAGTCAGATTAAAGGCGGTTGGTCGCTCTCCGTGGACCAAAGGTCGGGCCTTACGGCCAGTAATCGGGAAAAGCTGATCTTCCCTCGGGAAAACGCGCCCAGCTTTTAAGGTTTGACCCTTAAAGGCTGGGGCGCCTCCGGCTAGCGTCTTAACTTAAATCAGGCAACAACTGGACAAAGATCTTTTCAAAGAAAGCTTTCTCATCCGTATTGGCTGGTAGAGAGCCCCGGCCAATACCTTCGTGGATATAGGATTTTAAGTGATCTTTGACTTGGTTGACCCCAGGCATCCACATATACCGCCCCAATTCCCCCACCAGATCGCTAACCTCTCCGGACCAGAGTTTTTGGTCCACCGCCAGTTGGGCGGCTTTTTCTTTGTTTTCCCCAGTCCAGCGAGCCCCCCGGATTAAGGCCCGGGTGATGGCCGTGGCGGTCTCGGGGTCCTCTTTGACGAACCGACTGTCTAAAACCACAAAAGACTCAAAGAAGTGATGCTCCGCCGTATGGTGGGCGTGGGGGTTAGCCGCCGAGTGGGAGGCCCCATGCGGGGCTTTCGGTAAACTGGCTCGGGCGGAAAATATTACCTCGAACCCGTCTAGCCCAGCGACCGGGCTTGGCTGATGGCTAGGGCTAACCGCCGCGCTAGGGGCTTTAGAATGGCCCTTAGCCGCTTTTTCCTCGGAATGGCTACCTGGGCCCTTAGAGGCGTGGTTCGCTCCCTTAAGGGGAATCTCGGCCGCTTTTTCGGGGTGGCCCGAATGGGCGGTAATTTGGCCCGCGGGGGGGCTAGGGTCTTTAGCGGCTAAATTCCAGCGAGCCAAGGCTGTGGCCTTGCCGCTAGTTAGAAAGCTTACTAGCTCGTTTTCCGGGGCGCTGGCCCACTTAACGTCCTTAATGGGGTCTATTCCCTGGCTCTTTAACCGCCGGGCCGCGGCCACCGCTGGCCCGGAAATGGGGTCAACCGTCACCAAAACGATCTGGCCTTTGGTTAAAGGTAAACCGATTATCTCCAAAAACCCGCTAAAAAGACCCGCCGAGATCACCACTGGGACCCCTTGGCTGGCAAAGACCAAGGCCGTGGAGTTTAATTCCCCGCCCACCACGCGTTTTTCTTCTATTAAGGTCTTAAAGCTTGGGGGATCGGCGGCGATGGGTTGGACAATCAGCCCCTCCTCCGCGAAATAGCCTTCCTTAATGGCCGCCTGTAAGGCGATAGCCCCATCAATACTGGTGTAAGCTAACCCGATGGTCTTATCCGCGGCCGCTAAGGTCGGGTCGCTTAACCCGATAATCAAGGTCAAAAGAAAAAGCCCCAAGCCCAAGCGGAAGAGGTAAGTTTTGGCGCGTCTAGCGGCCAAAAGGACGAATTTTTCGGACTTTAAGCGATCATTAAAAAAATTTGACATGGCGTTAATCATAATAATTACCCATTTCCTTTGATAAGCGGCGAAACTTTAGCCGCCGCTCGGGTTGACTTGGCTCTCTAAGGACAGAAAAATAAGCTTTCGACCCAGCCAATAGAGAAGGCCATCCAAGATCAAGCCTAAAAAAGCGATCACCACCACCGCGGCGTACATGCGGTCTAACTGAAAGGCCTCTTGGCTTCTTAAGACTAAAAAGCCTAATCCCCCGGAAGCCCCCATCATTTCCGCGGCGATGAGCATAAAAAGAGAGTAACCCAAGCTTAAGCGTAAGCCGGTGAAGACGGTGGGGGCCGCGGCTGGCCAGATGATTTTCCTAATGAGCTGGCTGGTCGATAGGCCAAAGGCCCGGCCGGATTTAATAAGAGAGGAATTGACGTTAGCGGCCCCGTTAAAGGCGCTAAAAAGAGTTGGCCACAAACAGGTCCAAGCCACGATGGCCACTTTCGGCGATTCCCCGAGGCCCATAAAAAGAATGATGAGGTGAAACAACAAAAATGGGTTGATCTGGGAGAGGATCTCCAAGGGTAGCTCCACCACGTCGTTCTGGCTTTTAAAGCGACCGCCTAAGATGAGGCCCAAAGGGGCCCCAATGACGGTGGCCAGGAAAAAACCCAGTAAAGCCCGAAACAAACTTAGCTCTATATGGGGCCATAAGGTCCCGATCTTAAACATATGGACAATGGACTCAATGACCGCGCTAAAGGGCGGGAAAAACAAGGGGTCTAGGATCCGAAAGCGGCTTAAACCCTCCCAAAGGGCCAAAAAAATAGCTAAAGAGATGTACTTATTGACAAATTTCATGACAAGGCTTTATCCCGTTTTTATCGCGGAAGAAGGGAAAAAGTGAGGCGGAGGATCGCTATTTGTACCAGATCCGGTATTCCGGGGTCAGGGTGGAATCAATCAATAAGTTCTCGGCCCGAAAGATCTGGATTAACCCCAAGGCCATGATGAGGATAAAGATAAGACACCAAGCGTAGGCCACGGACTTTTTCACGGGTTTGGGGGCCGTGTCGCTAAACTGGAGCCAAGTGGGGGCTAAAGCTTCGCTCCAAGAGAGTAAACCCCGTCTAATAACCACCAAAAAGCGGTTGATTAAGACCCCTAAGACCACCACGCAGATCCCGGCCCCGTAGATCCGGTCGGTTTGGTAGGAGGCCCCGGAATTGTGGATTATCCAACCTAAGCCAGCGGTGGCCCCGGTCATCTCGGCGGCGATGAGGATAAAGAAGGACATTTCCACGCCAACGCGGATCCCGTTAAAAATGGCCGGAATAGCCGCGGGGAGGCAGACCCGCCAAAAGGCGGTTAGGGAGCCGCAGTTCAGGGAGCGGGCGGTTTTTAGAAGCTGAGGGTCAACGCTCCGAAAGGCGCTTTGCCCGTTAAAGAAAATGGGCCACAGGGAGACCCAAGCCAAGACGGCGATTTTAGGGGCCTCGCCTAAGCCAAAAAAGACCACAAAGACTGGAAATAAGCAGTAAGGGTTAATGAGCCCAAAGACTTGGAGAAGAGCGTTAACCCGGACCGCGACTTTAGGTAAAAGCCGACCCAAAAGGAAGGCCAAGGGGACGGCCACGGTGAGGCCAATTAAGAGCCCTAAAACCACCCGGGTTAAAGAAATCATGATGTGGAGCCCCAGGTGGATGTTCCGCCACATCTCCACAATGGCCTTAATGGAGGTCGATAGCGAGGGGACAATGGTCTGGTCCACCCAATGGGCTTGGCCCGATAATTCCCAGAAACCTAAAAACAAGGCCAATAGTCCGTAACGCCGGATTATGGCTTTGACGTTCCCCCCAGAAAAGACCCTATCGCCTGGGGCGCTCGCCTTATCTGGGCTAAGGGCCGGAATAGCGGCTGGATAAAGAGTTTCCGCGGCTTTCATGGCGACGTCGTCTCTATTGGCTGGGTCAGAGTTGGCCAAAAATTGGAGTCTTTAAAAACTAAATTAATCATATAATTTTATAATTTACGCTATATTTAAAGTTATTAAAAAAATTAATTAGCCCCAAAAAGCCTTAAATTATCCGGTCGCCCGTCTTTGGGGAGCTTCCGCATAACCAAAGAGGCGGTCAAAATGATTAGGCCCACCACAAAAAAGGCTTTTTGGAAAATGGAGTCGCTGGGTAAATCGGCCCGAAAGGCCCCGCCCTGGTCGATTAAGGCGAATAATCCGAGTAAAGCCGCTCCCATGGCCACGCCGCTATTGGAGCAGATCTGGATGACCACCGACAAAAGGCTGTTGCCCGGCCCAGCCTTATGGTGACCTAAATCAATGAGGATTAAAGAGTTAAGGGCCGTGAACTGCATACTGTTGATGGCCCCGTAAATCATAAAAATGGTGATTAAATACCAGTAGGCGGTGTGGACCCCAATAAGGGAAAAGGAGCTGATAATTAAACCCAAGGAAATGGTGTTAACGAGCAAAAATCGCCGAAAACCGGCCTTGGGCAGTAAGATAGTGATAATCCTTTTGCCGATTATGGAGCCCACGGCCTGGGGGAGCATAAATAACCCAGCCCTAACCGGGCTAAAGCCTAAAGCCAGTTGCAAAAATATGGGGATCATAAAAGGCATGGCCCCGGAGCCGACTCTAGAGCAAAGGTTCCCGCAGATGCCGGTGAAAAATCCCGGTTTTTCGAAGATGGAGACCTGAAACAAGGCCCCCCGCCTTTTGGCTAAACCCAACCAATAAAAGAGCATTAAGGTTAGGCCAAAGCTAATGACCAAGACGTTACGCTCCCAGCCGTTGGCGGGGGCCCTTTCCAAACCCAAAGAGAGGATAGCCACCGAAGCGCTAAAAACAATGAACCCTAAGTAATCAAAGGACTCTAAGTTATTTTCCCGTAAATCGGGCATATACTTTAGGGCCAGCCAGAACCCGAAAAAACCAAAGGGCAGGTTAATGATAAAGATCCAGTGCCAGGAGGCGTATTCCACGAAAAAGCCCCCGGCCAAAGGCCCGCAAACTGGGCCCAGTAAGGAGGGGACGCTAACGAAGCTTAAAACCCGGATAAGATCGGTCCGGTCATAGGATTTAACCACCGCCAAGCGCCCGACTGGCACGAGTAGAGCCCCGCCCAAGCCCTGAAGGACGCGGGAGAGGACCAAGGCCTTAAGCGTCCCCGATAAGGCGCAGGCTAATGACCCTAAGCTAAAGATGATGATGGCTAGGCAAAAGATCCGCCGAATGCCAAAGCGGTCGGCCAGCCAGCCGGAGATGGGGATAAATAGAGCCGTGGTTAATAGGTAGGCGATAACCACTGATTGCATTTGGAGGGGGTTAACTTTTAAAGCTATGGCCATCTTCGGGATAGCGTTGTTTAAAACGCTACCGTCGATGGATTGCATAAAAAAGGAAACCCCCACTATCCAAGGCATGGCGTTGGAGATCGGGGTGTTTACGCTGTCGCCGCTATTCGCCATTGACCTTATCTATGGCTTTGACGCGGGCGCGTCAAAGCTAGGTTAGTTGTTAGTTGGCCTTTAACCAACGAAAAAAACAACATTAGAGGGAAAAAATATTAAGTGTGGTCTAAACCCAGTATTTACTTCCGGTGTCGTCTAGTTCTTTAAATAAGACCGTGGAAAGGTACCGTTCGCCAGTGTCCGGCAAAATGACCACGATGGTTTTCTGGGCGTTTTCCGGGCGCAAGGCGATTTTAGTGGCCGCGAAAGCCGCGGCCCCGGAGGAGATGCCGACCAGTAACCCCTCGGTCCGGGCCAAGACCCGGGCCGTGTCCACGGCCTCATCGTTTTTGACCTTAAAGATCTCGTCCACGACCGCCAAATCCAAGACCTGGGGGGCGAACCCCGCCCCAATCCCTTGGATGAGGTGCGGCCCAGCCACGCCGCCCGATAAAACCGCCGAGTCCCAAGGTTCCACGGCGATGATTTTGACCGACTCTTTTTTCTCCTTTAGGGCCTGGCCCACCCCGGTGATGGTCCCGCCGGTCCCCACGCCGCCCACAAAGATGTCCACTTGGCCCTCGGTGTCGCGCCAAACCTCCTCAGCGGTGGTGGCCCGGTGGATGGCCGGGTTGGCGGGGTTATTGAACTGCTGGAGGATGATGGAGTTGGGGACCGAGGTGGTTAGCTCCTCCGCTTTCCGAATGGCCCCTTTCATGCCGTCCGCGCCCGGGGTTAAGACTAATTCCGCCCCTAAGGCCTTAAGTAAGGCCCGCCGCTCTAAGCTCATGGTCTCGGGCATGGTCAAGACGATCCGATACCCCCGGGCCGCGGCCACAAAGGCCAGGCCAATACCGGTGTTCCCGCTGGTGGGCTCGATAATGACCGAGTCCTTTTTTAAGAGGCCCTTTTCCTCAGCGTCTAAGATCATGGACAAAGCGATCCGGTCCTTAACGCTTCCCGCCGGGTTAAAGTACTCCAGCTTAAACAGAAGGTCAGAATTGACCTTGGCCAGCTGAAGGAAGTTTTTGGGCCTTAGGAGTGGGGTGTCGCCTATTAGGTCAGTTAGGCTGTCAACGGCTTTACTCATAGAACGGAACTCCTTAAGGTCTCCTCGTTGGGGATTTCTTTAATGTTGTTTTTCGGGTCGCTGTCGTACCACTTTTGTTTAAAGGGCAAGGTGACGTTGGCCGCGACTTTTTTAGCGAGGTTGGTGTTCAGTAAGGCCCGGGCCGCTTTTCTAGCCAGTTCGTAAGCCCCGGAGTAGCCCATATGGTTTTGCGACTGACCGTAAAGGGGGATGGTCGGGATGCCTAACCGTAAAACCCAGCCATTAGCCCCGCCATGACCAACGTAAAGGTCAGGCTTTAACCTTTTTAAGTAGACGATTTCCTCGGCCGGTTGCCCCGCGGCCACGGCCACGGCGGTTTCCGGGTCCTCAATGTCATCCAGCATGGGGATGGCGAACCGGTCAAAGTTATGGGGCTTTAGACCTAAGACCTTCATGCCCAAAGACTGGAAAAACTCGGCCGTGGTGAAGATGCGGGTCTCCCCGCCGCCCACCCACAGAGATTTTCCGGCTAAGGTCTTTTTAAAGGGCTCCACGGCCTCTAGTAACTGGTTGGTCTCCAACTCAATGAGCTTTTCCGTTTCGGTTTCGAGGCTCAAAGCCTTGCCGATGGCCCTTAACCATTGGTTGGTGTTTTTAAGGCCAATGGGCAAGGTGTCAATGACGTAGGGGGTCCCAAAGCGCTCTTTTAAGTGGCCCACTAAGTAATCATCGTGGGTGGCGCAGATACTGATGTTTAAAGCGGCCTCCCCCATGCGGGCGATCTCATCGATATTCCCATAAAGGGGCAAAACGTTAACTTTTAGGCCCAAAGAGCTTAAGATCCGGGATAACTCCACCTCATCGCCGTAGCTCGTGGAGCCAACGTTTAGTAAGTTGACGGTCCGGCTGTTCTCCCGCCGGATCTTCTCCAGCCGAGCCTCTTCCTCCTTGGAGCCAGTTAAAACCGAAGCGAGCCGTAAGGGCGGATCCACCAGTTTTTTTAATAAACCGTGGTAAGCGGCGTCGTAACCGCTGGCCACAAACCGGCTCCGAAAGCCCTCGCAGTGGACCGGGACGAGCTTGGCCGAAACCTCGGGGGTCAGCTCATCGACCAAAGAGTCAATGTCATCGCCAATGATCCCGGGAACGCAGCTATTGCCAATGACGATAACGTCCGGGCGGTATTCCCTTTCGGCGTATAAAATGGCGTTTTTGAGCTTTTCCACGCCCCCGCCAATGACGTCGGCCTCGTTTAAGTTGGTGTGGATCCAGATAACGTCGTTGGCGGGTTTCCCCTTTAAGGCCCTGGAGGTCTTATTGAATCCGGCGAGTCCAATGTTATTGGAGGCGCAGCCAAGGGGCCCGTGGATAATGGTGACCACGTTTTGGAAGGTCCGAACGATGCCCAAAGCCAAGATGAGTTGGCAGCCAATGCCTTGGGAGAAGTACCGGCTATTGAACTTGGCGCAGCCTTGGCCTAAAGCCCGTTTTAACGAGTGACAAGAGCCCAAAAAGGCGTTGGTGGGCTCAATGCGAGTGTCCCGGGTCGGGGGCTCAGTGGCCGAGGTGTAGTTATAAACCAGACCCTCAGTCAAATTATTATTATCGGCCATAGAAAGATCCTTTCTTTGGGTTATTAAGGTTAACGGTTACTGACTAAGGCGCTAAAGATATCCTCGGCCAAGGTTAACCCGCCGCGATAGCCGGTGTACCCCCGATCCAAGATCGCCCGATTGGTCACGGGATAAGAGATGGGCAAAAACATGGCCCCCAGCTTTTGGGCCACGCTCCCGTCTAAACTGCTGCCGATAATAAAGAGGGGGGCTAGCTGGTTGTAATACTTCTCGTTCCGGTTTAAAGGCCAGCTTTCCTTAATCCGCTTTAAGAGTTGACCGGTGTTAGCCTCAAAGACTAACTTGGCCTCAACTTTGGCGGTTAAAGTTTTAAACTTCTCCGCGTACCTAGCCGAGTCCCCTGGGTCCTCCGGCTCTTCGTTTAGAACTGTCAGATGAGGAATCCAGCCTAAGTCCTCGCTCACGAACCGAGCTAAGGGAAAGGCGTAGTTAATGTCGGCGCTAATGACCGCGTACCGTTGGTAGTCCAAGTCCCCGTAGATCTCTAAAAACCGCTGAAAGTAGCCGTAGTAGTAAGACCGTTCCTTAGCGATGACTTCCTCGAGCTTAACTTTGGGGATCTTTAAAGGCTCGGCGATGGCCCGTAAGAAGGCTTCGGTCCCGGTGTCGCCAATGGGTAGATCCACGGTGATGGAGGGGATGGAGTGGCTGTCCTCAAAAGTTTTAGCCACCTGTTGGCCGTGAATGGCCGAAAACACCAGGTTATGGCCGGCCTGGCCGTAGGTCTTAATTTTTTCCACCGTCTCGTCATGACCAAAGAAGGTGTTGGCTTTGATCCCGAGTTGGCCGAGTAAATAAACCAGATTGGCTAAGTTGCCCTTATAAAAGACGTCTTGCCCGGGCATAAGGCCCAGTAAGTTAACGACCTTTTTATCCTTTTTAGCCACTGGGGTAATGAAGTTGGCGACCAAAGAGCTTAAAACGGCCTCATACCCTTTAAACCCATCGCCTAAAAACCCGGGGGTTGAGGCGTAAAGGACCGGGGATTTGGGATCCTGGAAGCGGGCGGTGACGTTGGCCGCGTTATCGCCAATGATCTCCACCTGGCAACCGGTGACCACAAAGTACAGATCCCCATCCATAACCTCGATGGTCGAGGCGATCTGCTCCTCTAACCGCTCCTCCCCGCCAAAGACGATATTGTTCTCCGCCACGCTGGTGGTCGGGGTCATGGTCCCACTGCAATAACCGGGGCCCTTGTAGCCGCTCCCTAAGTTGTAAGTGGCCGATAAGGTCTGGGCGCAACCGCCGGAGGCGTGGACGATAGGCACACAGCGCGGTAATGAGGAGATGGTGGCGATGGCCCCGCCTAAGGCGCACGAGGACTTGGCCCGTTCGATAAAATTACTTTCCACTTATGGCTCCTAAGGACGCTAACAGCTGAAATTAAATTGTTTTAGTGTTAATTAATAATCCAATGAATGGTTATGATTGTTTTTCATAATAAGGGTTGTATTCATTGGTGTATATTTTGTCCAGGGCGATATCTTGGGTCAGCTCTTTGTACTCTTTTAAAAGATCGATCCAGACAGTGACGCTTTCCGGTTTGATAATGGCGTTGGGGGCGTAATACCGGTCAGTGATGGCGTTGACGTCCACTTTAGCCCGGCGAGCGGTGATCTCCCGATTGAGACGGGGGTTGGCGTTGGCCCAATTGGCGGTTTTAGCCATGGCCGTGACAAAGCCGTGGATGACGTCCGGACGCTCTTTAACAAAGTCTTTGTTAAAGAAGAAAGGCGTGCCCCCACCCCGGTTCTCCCAGATGTCGTAATCGGAAAAGAGAACCCGAAACTCGCCGCTATTTTGAAAATAATCCGGGGTCTTATGCATTAAAGCCACGTCCACGTCCCCTTGACGCAAGGCTTGCTCAATAAAGGTCTCCTTGATGATGACCTGCTCTATGGCGTTCTTTTGGTCCTCGATCCCGTGCTTTCTAAGGTACGCCAAAGGAAAATACCCGCTGCAGCCAGTGGCGCTGGGGGACCCGACCTTTTTGCCAACCATGTCCTGAGCCGTCTTAATGGGGCTATCGATCCTCACGATGGCCACCATGTGGGGGACTTTTTCCGTGGACTCGGTTTTTTGGGCCACGGAGATGATGTTAGCCCCAGCGGCGATGGCCGAGATGGTGGTGTTAACGTGGCCCCCAGAGTTGGTGTGGATGATGTTCTTTAAAACCGAGGGGATAGCCTGGTTAGAGGGCACCGCCCCCACGTAATGGAGCTTAATGCCGTTTTCCGCGAAAAAGCCGTTTTCCTCCGCGGCCATTAAGATTTCCGGGGAGGTCAGTTCGGCGGAGTTGGGGACCTTTAAAACGAAATACTTCCGCCCAGCTTCATAAACCTCGCCTTCTTTCAGATCCGTGGGCGGCGGGGTAGTGTCCTTAGCCACCTTGGGGTCGGGGGGTTTATTTTGGCCTAAGGAGACGGATTCGCTATCCCCGCAACCGGCGAGGAGAGCGGTTATTAGAAAGAGCCCGGAAAATAGGACGATCAGACGTAATTTCATAATTGACTCGATTATTAAACTAAAAGACGCCGCGATTAAAATAGGCGATATTTTAGTTTTGCGGGTAATAAGGGTTAAACTCGTTAGTGTAGACTTGGTCAATGGTTAGCCCGGGTTTAATCTCCCCAAAAAGCTCCAAAAGCTCGATCCACACCGAAGCGGTTTCCGGCCTAATGATACCGTTGGGGGCGAAGTACCTTTCATTAACGTAATTAAAGTCCGTGTTAGTCCGCCGGGCGGTGATTTCTCGAGCCCCATCGGGGTTGGCGTTGGCCCAGTTCAAGGTCTCGGCCGTGGCCGCCACAAAGGCCCTAACCACTTCCGGTTTTTCCTCAATAAACTTGGTGGCGAAGTAAAAAGGGGTGGCCCCGCCATCGGACTCCCAGACGTCATAATCGGAAAAGAGGATTTTAAACTCGTCCTTCCTAAGAACTTCCGCCGGGAGTTTATGGATCATGGCTAAATCGATCTCACCTTGGCGCAAAACCTGCTCCAGGTTCTTTTCCGGTAAGACCACCACCTCAATTTTGTTTTTCGGGTCATTAACCCCAAACTTATTGAGCCAGGCGTAGGGGGTGTACTCGTTGCAACCGCCAATGGTCGGGATGCCGACCTTTTTTCCGATTAAATCCGCGGGTTTGGCGATGGGGCTATCTTTAGTCACGATCCCGATCATATGGGGGACCCTTTGGCTGGTCTCGGTTTTCCCGGCCACGGCTTTAATTTTAGCCCCAGCCGAGATGCCAGCGATGGTCCGATTGATGTGGCTGCCCGGGCTGACGTCAATGTGTCCGGAAACCACCGCGGCCACGTACTGGGGCGTGGGGACCACGCCAATAAAGTCCATCTCAATGCCGTATTTTTGGTAGATCTTCAGATCGTCGCCCACCACGAAAATGTCCGGGGAAGTCGGCTCGGAGGGCATGGGGACCTTAAACTTGGTCAGCGGGGTGGCGGCCCCCGTCGCGTTCCCAGCGGCGGGCAAGGCCGAGGGAGTTGGGCCAGGGGCTTTAGCGCTGGCCTGGTCCGGGGCCTGGGACTGAGGTTGACTGTCCCCACAACCGGAAATTAAGAAGGTCGCGAAAGATAACGACACTAATAAATAAAACGCGTTGATATAATTTATCTTAATTAATCTTTTCATAAGGCCTCTAAATTGGTTACGCGATAAGTTGTTAAGATAACTGTTTTAGTTATAAGGGTTAAACTCATTAGTGTAGATTTGCTCAGCCTTTAAACCAGGTTTGATCTCCCCGAACTTTTCCAGTAAATCGATCCACACGGTCACGGTTTCCGGTTTAATAAGGGCGTTGGGGGCGAAGTATTTTTCATTAATGACGCTAAGATCAGTGTTGGTCCGGCGGGCGGTGATCTCCCGCGCCTCTTGGGGATGTTCGTTAGTCCAGTTAATGGCCTCAGCCGTGGCGGCCACAAAGGCTTTAACCTTTTCCGGGTTAGCCTGGATAAACTTCTCGCTAATGATAAAAGGCGTGGCCCCGCCATCCGCGCCCCAGACGTCAAAGTCCGAAAAAACCACCCGGAACTCGTTGGCTCGATTGATCTCCTCGGGTAGCTTATGGGTCATGGCCAAGTCGATTTCCCCTTGGCGTAAAACCTGCTCCAGGTTCTTTTCCGGGAGAGCGATGACCTCAACTTGGTTTTTCGGATCGTCTAAACCAAACTTACTTAACCAACCGTAAGGGGTGTACTCGTTGCAACCGCCAATGGTCGGAATACCAATCTTTTTACCCACCAGATCGGTGGGAACTTTAATGGGGCTATCCTTGGGGACAATCCCAATCATATGGGGCACCCTTTCCGTGGTCTCGGTTTTGGCGGCGATGGCCCTAATCTTGGCCCCAGCGGCGATGCCAGCGATGGTCCGGTTGACGTGTTTCCCGGGGCTAATGTCCACCTCCCCGGAGACCACGGCGGCCACGTGTTGGGTGGTGGGCACCGCCCCCACAAAGTTGAGCTTAATACCGTTTTTTTGATAAAAACCCAGCTCATCGCCAATGATTAAGATCTCCGGGATGGTTGGATCCGCGGAGATGGGAACCTTTAAGACGGTCAATTCCGGCTCCGCGAGGTTAGGGGCCGTGGCCGCGGTTTTCGGGGGTTTAACTTCGCTTTGAGGCTGTTCCGAGCCACAGCCCGTTAAGATGAAGCCCAACAGAAAAGCGGTCAGAACAGTCAGTAAAAGTGGATTGTATTTAAATAGTTTTAGCATAATATTGGCCGCTTTTGTCATGATTGAGGTTTGTAGTAAGGGTTAAACTCATTAGTGTAGATTTGGTCTAAAGTTATGCCAGGCTTGATCTCGCCAAATTCCACTAAAAGGTCAATCCAGACTTGGGCGGTCACGGGTTTAATGATCCCATTGGGCGTGTAAAAGTTAGGGGAGATGCGTAAAGGGTCATAGTTGGTGCGCCGGGCGGTGATATCCACGGCCTTTTCCACGTTCAAGTTGGCCCAGTTCAAGGTCTCGGTCATGGCTTTGACGAAGTTTTTAACCACTTGGGGGTTTTCTTTAATGTAAGCCGTGGTGAAGTAAGGCGGCGTGGCCCCGCCATCCGGGCCCCAGACGTCATAATCGGAAAAGACCACCTCAAACTCGCCGGAGCGCTCGATTTCCCCGGGGGTCTTATGGAGCATGGCGATGTCGATTTCCCCTTGGCGCAAGGATTGCTCAATGACGTTTTTGGAGAGGATGATGATCTCCACTTTGTTCTTGGGGTCAATTATCCCGTTGTTTTTGAGCCAAGCGTAAGGGGTGTACTCATGGCAACCGCCCACCAAGGTTAAACCGAACTTTTTGCCGATAAAGTCTTGGGGTTTTTTTAAGGGCGAGCCTTTTTTAACCACCCCGACCATATGAGGATACTTTTCCGTGGTCTCGGTGTTGCCCACCACGGCCTTAATCTTGGCCCCAGAGGAGATCCCGGCGATGGTCCGGTTAATATGGGCCCCGTGGCTAACGTCAATTTGCCCGGAGACCACGGCGGCCACTAACTGGGTGGAGGGGATAAAACCGACAAAGTCCAATTGGAGGTTGTTTTTCTTAAAGAACCCCATCTCATCGCCCACTAAGAACATGCTGGGGGTATTGGGATCCGCTGGGAAGGCCGCCTTTAAGACGGTGATTTCCGGATTTGTGGCTAAGGTCTCGGCCTTAGCGGCGGAACTATTAGATGGGCTAACGGCTGGGACGCTGGCGGCGGGTTTAGTCTCATTATTGGAGCAGCCCCCGGTCAAAACCAAAATCGCGAATATAGCTAATGAAAGGTATTTTCTAGTCATTATAGTCTTCCTAAGACGCTTATAGGCGTAAATTATGGTTTAAACTATCGCGTAAAGTTAAATAACCACGCGGAGCGTTAAGGGACGCTTTTAGTTAATTTGGCTTGACCCTTGACACGACATATGACCCGACATAATTTAGCCTTTCATTTTCGAGGAGCTTAGGAAGCGGCCTTGTTAAAGGGGTTAAACTCGTTGGTGTAAATTTGTTCCAACTGGATGCCGGGTTTGATCTCCCCGAACTCGACCAAGAGGTCAATCCAGACTTCGGCGGTTATGGGTTTGATGATCCCGTCCGGGGTGAAGTATCTTTGGTTGACTAAGTTAACGTCGTAGTTGGTCCCCCTGGCGGTGATTTCTCTAGCCCCATAAGGGTTGGCGTTGGACCAGTTAATGGTCTCGGCCACCGCGGCCACAAACTCTTTGACCACCTCGGGTTTCTCTTGGATGAACTTAGTGGCGAAATAGGGCGGCGTGGCCCCGCCATTGGGCCCCCAGACGTCATAGTCCGAGAAGATGACGTCAAACTCGCCTTTCCGCTCCATTTCCTCGGGCATCTTATGGAGCATGGCCAAGTCGATTTCCCCTTGGCGCAAGGCTTGCTCCAAAGCGTTGCGGGAAAGGACGATGATGGTGACCTTGTTTTTGGGGTCTTTAACCCCGTTTTTGGTCAGCCAGGCGTAAGGGGTGTACTCGTGGCAGCCGCCAACTAAAGAGATGCCGATCTTTTTGCCAATAAAGTCCTCGGGTTTTCTTAAGGGGCTATCTTTTCGGACCACGCCGATCATGTGGGGAAACCTTTCCGTGGTCTCCGAGTTCCCAGCCACGGCTAAGATCTTGGCCCCAGCGGAGATCCCAGCGATGGTCCGGTTAATATGGGCCCCATGGCTGACGTCAATGTGCCCAGAGACGACCGAGGCCACCAACTGGGTGGAGGGGATGGCCCCCACATAATCAAAGTCAATATGGTGTTTTTGAAAAATCCCCAACTTTTGGCCCACCAGAAAGATACTAGGGGCCGTGGGCTCATCGGGAAACGGGGCTTTTAAAATGGTTAAAGGGATCTCTTCGGAGCTAGGGGCCTTAGGGTCGCTCAAAGCCTTAGCCGCCAGGGCCTGAGGCTCGCCCTTGGCGGCGCTGGCGGGCGGGTTATCTGAGCAACCCCAGAGGGTGGCCCCAGAAAATATTAAGATGGTCGCTAAAGCTAAAATCGCTTTTTTTCTCATGTCGCGCCCTATGAGGGGAAAACCCCGTCTAATCGCCTTTAATAACCTCTTAGCCTTTTCGCTAAAGTGGAAGCCTTAGATGTTAATGGCCATATCCAGCTTCGAGGAGATTAAGGTTTGCTGGGCTAAGATGGCCGCCCCTAAAGCCCCGGTGAAGATGGCGTCGTAATTGACTTCAATGAACTTATGGCCTAAGACCTGTTCCACGGCTTTTTTCATGCCCACGTTGTGAGCCACGCCGCCGCTAAACATGATTTCCGGGACCAAACCAATGCGATTAAAAAGGTTCTTAATCCGCCGGGCGTTGGCGAAGTGGATGCCCGCGGCGATATTGGTCGGGGGCTCGCTTTTAGCTGATAGGGAAATGACCTCGGACTCGGCGAAGACCACGCATTGGCTACTAATGTCCGAAGGCTCGGTGGCCTTTAAGGCTTCCACGCCCAGCTCCTCGGTGGTTAGGCCCAAAAGCTCGGCCACCTTTTCCAAAAAACGGCCCGTCCCCGCGGCGCACTTATCGTTCATGATAAAGTCGACCACGTGGCCGTTCCGGGGATCGACCCGGATGGCTTTGGCGTCTTGACCGCCGATGTCCACAATGGACTGGATGTCCGAGTTGAGGTAATAAGCCCCCATGGCGTGGCAGGTGATCTCGGTGACGATCTTTTTCCGGGTGTCCTTGAGATCAAAGGCCACCCGGCCGTAACCCGTGCCAATGGCGAAGTCAATATCAGATAGCTTAATCTTGGCGTCCTCTTCTAAGATGGACAAAAGCTTATCCACGGTTTGCTGGGTGAAGACCGCCGTGGGGGCGATGGCCGAAAAAATCAAACCGTCTTTGAGCAAAACCGCCTTGCCAGTCCGCGAGCCAATGTCAAAGCCGACGACCACATCGTTAGTCACTTCGGCGACGCGGCGGGGGTCCAAAGCCGTTTCAATCTTCACGCTCATTTTTAACTCCTAAAACACGATAAATTAAAACTAAATAAAGTTTGTAATGGTTAATTGATGGGATAATCGCCGTTAAGCGGCCAACATTTCCACAAAGGCCTTGACCCGGGTTAAAACCTGACCCGTGGGCGAGCCTGTCTGGAAAGAGCCTTCGAGGTTAATGCAAGCTAAACCCTTTTCGTGAAAAAAACGCCGCCACATCTCCCGGTCCACCGAGGCGAAGGAGCAACCAATGTAGCCGTAGAGGATGACGCCCCGGGCTTTGAGCCTTTCCACTTCCGAGTCCAAAACGTCCCGGGCGTAAACCCCGGCCCCGGCGTTGGAGTTGTCGTAAACCCAGCGGGCGATGGCCTCTAGGGGAGGAATGTCCTCACGGTAAAACCGGAAGGGAACGCTCCGTAAACCCAAAATAGCCCCACCAGACTGATCTATAGCCTCATACACCCCAAACTCTTGCCCAGTGCCCCCGGCCCAGACTAGGGGGATCACCGCTTTAAGCTCTTTTTCGTCAATGGGTAGGGCCTCCAGCTCCAAGATGAGTTCGTCAATGGCCGCCTCATATTCCTGGGGTTTCCCAAAGTAGTTGTTCAGGCCAATGTTTAAGGTCAGGATGATGGGTAAACTTTTCATGTAAAAGGGATGAGCCCGCCTTAGCTCCAAAACCCTCCGGAGTTTCGTTAGAAGGCGGTTCTTCCTTTGGATCTCCACTTTTAAGTTGTCGTCATTAACCGCTCTTTGGCCGGTCAGCCATTCGGCCACATCCAAGAGCTGCTCCTTCATGAACTGGATAAGCTCTTCTAAGCGCTCGCCTTTAACCGAGGGCCCCCGATAAATGACCTCGTTATTAAAGATGTCGTACCCTTCGGACCGGATGACTTCCCAAGCCAGGTTAAAGGGCTCGCAACTGGAGCAATTGCCTAAAATCTTATCGATGGTCCCGGTGTGGGCCCGTTGGTGCCACTGGGCCACGGTGCATTTGACCATGGAGCAGGTTTCCACAGGGAACTGATAGTAATCCTCGGCGATGAGCATATCGTTCCGTTGGCTATACCGGCCCATCTCCCCGTAAGAGACCGGGATGACCCCCAAGGAGTACAGTAAAACTGGCTGATAGTTATTGGCGTTGCACCAGACCGCCTTTTGCCCGGCCCGAAAAGCCCTTTCCGCCCCGGGGACGTAATCTTCGGACAGATCCAAAAGCTTATTGACCGCTGGCGAATAACCGTGGGCCAGCTTGGCGTAAGCGATATACTCGGATAAGGTGGTGATATCCTCAGCCTCAAGGGCGGGATTTTGAGCCAATAGCGGTGACATAAGAACCTCAAAGTTTAAAAGCCAGGTATAGACGTTGTTAAGATAGGTCCGCGCTCCAGATGAAGCGTTAATCTGGATAAAAGACTTATTGACGGCTCCGGTTAGCGTCCAGCATTTCCACAAAGGCCCGAACCCGGGTTAAAACCTGACCGCTGGGTTGACCGGTCTGGAAAGAGCCCTCCAGGTTGAGGCAGGGGATATTTCGCTCATGGAAATACCGCCGCCACATCTCGCGATCCACCGAGGCGAAGGAGCAGCCAATGTAGCCGTAAAAGATGATGCCCTTGGCGTTCAGCCTTTCGACCTCAGCTTCAATAATATGGCGAGTGTAGATACCGGCCCCGGCTCGACCGTTGTCGTAGTGGTATCGGACTAAGGCCTCCAAAGCCGGGATATCCTCCCGGACGAGTTTGTAAGGGATGTCCCGTAAGCCCAAAAGAGCCCCGCCCGCTAGATCAATGGCCTCGTAAACCCCAAACTCTTGGCCCGTGCCCCCGGCCCAGACCAAGGGGATGACCCTTTTTAGATCCTCTTGATTGATGGGCTCGTTTTCCATCTCTAAGATCAGTTCGTCAATGGCCGCCTCAAACTCCAGGGGTTTCCCGTAGTAGTTGTTAAAACCCACGTTGGCGATCAAGATGATGGGGAGCGTCTTAACGTAGAACGGGTGTTTCAGCCTTAACTGGAGAATGGTCTTCAGTTTCCCGATGAGTCGGTTTTTCCGGACTAGCTCAGAGCGGAGCTTTCCGTCATCCACCTTTCTTTCCCCAGTGGCCCACTCGGCGATGTCCAGTAGCTGCTCCTCCATGAAGTGGACCAGCTCTTCCAACCTTTCACCTTGGACGTTAGGCCCCCGGTAGATGGCCTCATTGGTGAAGACGTCGTACCCTTTCTCCCGCATGACTTCCCAAGCCAAGTTAAAGGGCTCGCAACTGGAGGAACTCCCCAAGATGCGGTTAATGGCCCCGGTGTTCAGCCTTTTGTGCCACTGACCCACCGTGCATTTAACCATGGAGCAAGTTTCCACCGGGAACTGGTAATAGTCCTCGGCGATGAGCATGTCCTCGCGAAAGCCGTACCGACCCATCTCGGTGTAGGACACCGGGATGATCCCTAAACCGTATAAAAACGTTGGTTCCCAGCGATAGCCGCCGGTCCAGATGGCTTTAGCCCCCTTGGCGTAGGCCTTTTCCGCGTCCGGGACGTAGTTATTGACTAAATCAATCAGTTTTTTGACGGCTGGGGAATAGTCGTGGACCGTTTTGGAATACTCTAAGTACTCCTTTTGGGTTTCCACGTTCTCCAGATCCTCGGCTAATGCCCTTTGGGGTAAGGCGCTCATTATTTGTCCTTATTGAGGTGGTTTTCTTAGCCTAATTTTTGGCGGTTAGAGTCCAGCATTTCCACAAAGGCCCGGACCCGGGTTAGAACCTGACCGCTGGGGGCCCCGGTCTGAAAGGACCCTTCGAGGTTGAGGCAGGGGACGCCCTTTTCGTGGAAGTAACGCCGCCACATCTCCCGGTCAATGGAGGCGAAGGAGCAACCAATGTAGCCATACAAAATGACGCCCTTGGCTTTCAGCTTTTCCACTTCCGACTCAATGACGTTCCGGGTGTAGACCCCGGCCCCGGCCCGGCTGTTGGCGTAGTGGTAGCGGACTAAGGACTCCAAAGCCGGGAGACTTTCGTCCGCCAGCTTAAAGGGCACATCCCGAAAGCCCAATAAGGCCCCGCCAGCTAAATCAATGGCCTCGTAAACCCCAAACTCTTGGCCCGTCCCCCCAGCCCAGACTAAGGTGATGGCCCTTTTTAGGTCTTCTTCCTGGATGGGCTCGTTTTCTAGCTCCACAATGAGCTCGTCCAAGGCCGCCTCAAACTCCAAAGGTTTCCCAAAGTAGTTATTAACGCCCACGGATAAAGTCAAAATGATGGGCAAGGTCTTCATGTAGAAAGGATGGGTGATTCGCAGATCCAGAACCCGCCGAAACTTAACTAACAAACGGTTTTTCCGCTTAACTTCCTCTTTTAAGCGCTCTTCATCGATCTCCCGTTTGCCGGTGACCCACTCGGCCACGTCCAGCAATTGCTCGCCCATGAACTGGACTAAAGACTCCAGCCTAGGGCCATCAACGTTGGGGGCCCGGTAGATGGCCTCGTTGGCGTAGACATCGTAGCCCTTTTGGCGCATGACTTCCCAAGCCAAGTTAAAGGGCTCGCACATGCAGGAGCTCCCCAAGATCCGGTCAATGGTCCCGGTGTTGAGGCGCTTATGCCACTGGCCCACCGAGCACTTGACCATGGAGCAAGTCTCCACGGGAAATTGGTAGATGTCCTCAGCCACCAGCATGTCGTCCCGAAAGGAGTAACGGCCCATCTCGGTGTAAGAGACCGGGATGACCCCTAAAGCGTAGAGGAGGGTTGGCTCCCAGCGATAACCCCCGGTCCAGATGGCCGGCTGGCCGGCCTTATAGGCTTTTTCCGCGTCCGGGACGTAGTTGTTGATGAGATCAATGAGCTTTTGGATAGCTTTAGAGTAGTGGTGAACCGTTTTGGAATACTCCAAGTACTCTTTTTGGGTGGTGATCTCTAAAGGGTCGTCGTTAATCTTTTCCGCGACTAGGGCGCTCATAATTGACCTCTGAATTTGGTTAATGGTTAAACTAAATTGTCTAATTAAGTTATGTTTAGCTAGCGATCGGCTAAAAGCATTTCCACAAAAGCTTTGATCCGGGTCAGAACCTGGCCGCTAGGTAGCCCAGTCTGGAAGGTCCCCTCTAAGTTTAAGCAGGGGTGACCTTTGGCGTGGAAATACCGCCGCCACATTTCCCGATCCACCGAGGCGAAGGAGCAGCCAATGTAGCCGTACAAAATAATGCCCTTGGCTTTTAGCCTTTCCACTTCCGACTCAATGATGTCCCGGGTGAAAACCCCGGCCCCGGCCCGACCGTTTTCGTAGAGGTAGCGGGCTAAGGCCTCCAAAGGCGGGATATCCTCCCTAACCAGCTTAAAGGGCGTCCCCCTTAGACCGAGTAAGGCCCCGCCCGCCAGATCAATGGCCTCGTAAACCCCAAATTCTTGACCCGTGCCCCCGGCCCAGACCAAAGGGACGACCCTTTTTAGCTCCTCCTGGTTAATGGGCCGTTTCTCCAACTCTTCGATCAGCTCGTCAATGGCCGCCTCAAAGGGCTCGGGTTTGCCAAAATAGTTGTTCAATCCCACGTTTAAGGTCAGGATGATGGCTAAGGTCTTCATGTAAAAGGGGTGAGAGAGCCGTAATTCCAAGATCCGTTTAAACTTGACCAAAAGCCGGTTCTTCCGGTCCAGCTCCCGCCTTAAAGCCGCTTCGTCGATTTCTCTTTTGCCGGTCAGCCACTCGGCGATGTCCAAAAGGTTCTCCATCATTAGCTGAACCAACTGCTCTAACCGCTCGCCGTTAACCGAGGGGCCCCGATAAAGGACCTCATTGGTGAAAACGTCGTAGCCCTCTTTCCTTAGAACCTCCCAAGCCAGGTTAAAGGGCTCGCAACTGGAGGCGCTCCCCAAGATGCGGTTAATGGTCCCGGTGTTGAGCCGTTTATGCCACTGACCCACCGCGCATTTGACCATGGAGCAGGTTTCCACCGGGAACTGGTAGTAGTCCTCAGCCACCAGCATGTCCTCGCGAAACCCATAGCGGCCCATTTCCTGGTAAGAGACCGGGGTGATGCCTAAGGAGTATAAAAAGGGGGGCTCCCAGCTATAACCGCCGGTCCAGATGGCCGGGGCCCCGGCGCGAAACGCCGCTTCCGCGTCGGGCACGTAATCGTTAATCAGGTCCAGGATCTTCTGAATCGCTGGGGAGTAGGAATGGACTTGTTTGGAGTACAGAACATAGTCCCGTTGGGTGGCGATGGTCTCGGGATCGGTGTAGTCCACGATCTCGGCGGCGTTTAGGCTCATTAAATAGCTCCCCTTTAAAAATGGCCAAAAATGGCCGGTTACGGCGTTTTAAGCGGTCTGGCTAATTAAGGGACGGTCACGCTCGTTTAAGACCTCGATAAAGGCTTCTAGACGCGTTTTTAGCTGTCCCTGGTCGCTAGCCGAGTAATCCAAGGCCACTTCCAGAACCGGGATGCCCAAGTCTTGGAAATGCTTAAAAAACTCGTGCTTGACCTGGCCGTAGCAGGGGCAGAACTTTAAGTAGACATAGAGGATGCCGTCCACCCGGTACTCTTGGGCCAACTGGCCAGAGATAGCGATGCGCTCCTCTAGGGGCTTCATGCGGGTGCAGGGCGATTGGTCCAAGTAACCGTGGGCCAAGGAGGAGTAAGGATCCTCGGTCTCGCTTAACTGAAAGGAGACGTTTCGGGCCCCGGTGCAGTGGTCCTCAATGACCACCCGGGCCCCCAAGGAGTCCTCGACCAGCTCCAGTAACCGCCGGTCGCCGTCAGCCACGATGCCGCCAGCCATCATGAGGCGGATGGGCGGTTTTTGGTCAAACTCGTGGACCGTGGCCAAGCGGTGGTAAAGGTCCTCATACAAGGTCAAAAGACGGTCCGGGGGCAAATAGAAGAAGGCCTTGACCGCGTCCAGAAAGTCCCGGCCCTTTAAGGGCGGGTAATCCCGTTTTCTTAGGTCGGAAATCCGCTTTAAGGTCTTCCGGACGAGGTTATAGAGCTTAATCCGGTCTTTAATGTCCTCCTCGGCGATCTTCCGGCCAGTCAGCTCCTCCAAGTCGGTTTTAAAGTTAATGATTTCCTTCCGGTAGTAGTCCCTCGAGGAGGTTTTGTTGCGGAGGCGGGGGAGGGTGTAGATCTCCGATGGCCCAAAGAAGTCCCCAATGGCCTCGCCCACTTTTTTGATGCAGTCGCAGGTGTAGAAGGTGTAGGTTTTCTCAATGGCCTTATTTAAGGCCACGCCCTCTTTGAAGGCCCCTAAAATACTTTTAGTGAAGTCGCAGAAGACCGATTGGGTGATCTGCTCGCCGCTGGCCACGATGTCGGTGTTGCCCATCTTAAACAACCGGATATGGTTGACCCCGGCGGCGCTTAAGATCTCCAAGGGGGTGTAAGAGCAGATATAGCCCACGCTGTGGCGACCGGTGGTCCCGGCGATGATGTTTTCTTGGTGGCGGCTGACCGCGTTATTGATGTCCGAAAGGTTGACGCTATGGTCGTTAGTGGACCGCGTGACCTTGGTCGAGCTATCGGCGTGGAATTGGCGAGCGTGGATGGCCGCCCCCAAAGCCCCGGCGAAGACCGCGTCCAACTTAAACTGGGCCACTGGGTAACCCACCAGATCCTCAATGGCTTTCGCCATGCCCACGTTATTGGAGACGCCCCCGGAAAAGGCTAGTTTCGGCTCAATCCCCACCCGGGATAGTAAGCTTTTAACCCGTCTGGCCGTGGCTAAATGGATGCCAGCGGCGATATCCGCCGGGGTCGAGCCTTTCGCCCTTAAGGAGACCACTTCCGACTCGGCGAAAACCACGCACTGACTGGAGATCTCGGCTGGAACCTTAGACTCTAAGGCGATGGGGCCGAGCTCGTTTAAGTCCAAATCCAAAAGCTGGGCCACTTTTTCCAAGAACCGGCCGGTCCCGGCGGCGCACTTGTCGTTCATGACAAAGCTGACCACCCGGCCCGAGTCGGGATCGACTTTGATGGATTTGGAGTCTTGGCCCCCAATGTCAATGATGGTCCTAACCTCAGGGTCCAAGTAATGGACGCCTAAAGCGTGGCAGGAAATTTCGGTGACTATTTGGTTCCCCACCTCGGGAAAGGACATGGCCACCCGACCGTAGCCCGTGCCCACGATATAAACCAAGTCTTGGTATTTAAGGCCGCTTAAAGCCAAAAGGTCCGATAAAAGGGCGTCAGCCGTCTTTTGCATGTTAATGCCGGTGGGGGATTGGAGATAGAAGATCTCATCGTCCTTTAAGATGATGGCCTTAGCCTGACGGGAACCCACGTCCACGCCAGCGACCGCCGCGCCTTTTAAGCTGTCAACCAGTTTTGGGTCTATGACCGCGCTAATTCGCATAGGTTATTCTCCAAGAATAGCTATAATAAAGACTAAGCTGACCTTTTCCAAACAGTCAGTGATTTTTCCAAGCGCATTAAACCTAAATTAATAAACATGCCAATACTAATGAGAGTAATAATGGCCGCGTACATTTTGTCGATTTCGTCTTTGTTTTGGGTGTCGAAGATTAAATACCCCAGCCCACTGCTGGCCCCGAGCATCTCCGCGGCCACCAAGGCCACCATGGACCGGGTGGCGCTAATCCGTAAACCCGTGAGGATATAAGGGATAGTGGAGGGCAAGATGACCCGGAAAAACAAGGCCACCGTGGAAACGCTCATGGATTTGGCGGCCTTAATGTAAATGGCGTCCACCGCCCGGACCCCATCGATGACGCTAATGAGTAAAGGCCAAGCCGCGGTCCAGAAGATGATGATGAACTTGGCCGTTTCCCCAATCCCAAAGATCAAAAGGACAATGGGGTAGAGGGCCAAAGAGGAGGTGTT
Source organism: Deltaproteobacteria bacterium (assembly GCA_031273455.1). Lineage (GTDB taxonomy): Bacteria > Desulfobacterota > Desulfarculia > Adiutricales > Adiutricaceae > JAIROO01. The sequence goes on from JAISRZ010000136.1 coordinate 43,757, forward strand.
CCGAAACAGTTGGACGATGGGGTTAAAAAACTGGTGGATCTTTTTGGACCAGACCATTAAAAACCCCAAAGGCACGGCCACGACCACCGCCGCCGCGAAGCCGCTAGCCGCCCGCTTTAAGCTGATGGCGATATGGACGCTCAGTTCGCCGTTAATGATTATTTGCCACAGTTTGGCCAAGACCGCCGATAAGGGCGGAAGGGTTCGAGGGTTAATAACCCCTAAGGAGGGGAAGACCTGCCATATGAGGAGTAAGATGGCGATGACGATAGTCTTCCGAAACACCAACTCCCCGGAGAGGAAACTCTTTTTACCGGCCTTGATAGTCATCTTTTTAGCCCTAAGTCCCGAAATAGATGGATTTTTCGTGCCAAGAGGTTAAACGCCTTTCCAACCGGAATAAAAGGGCGTTGACCGCCACCCCCATAACCGCCAAAAAGACCACCCCGCCGTACATCTCGGCGATGGCGTACCTGGCCTCGTAGTAAAAAATCATGAACCCCAAGCCCGCGTTGGAGCCGATCATCTCGGCGGCGATTAAGATCAATATGGAGTTGGCCGCCCCTAAGCGGACGCCGGTGATGATGGAGGGCGTGGCCGCCGGCAAGATGACCCTGGCCAAGAGGGACAGATCTTTCATGCCCATGGAGCGAGCCGATTTGATTAAGGACGGGTCCACGTTTTTAACCCCGGAAATGGTGTTTAAAAGGACCACCCAGACCGTGCCCCACATGATGATGGATATTTTGGCCCGCTCGCCAATGCCAAATAAGAGAATAAAAATGGGGTATAGGGTTAAAACCGAGGAGTTGCGGCAAGCCTCGACTAAGGGGTTGACGTACTGCTCAAAGGTTTTGAACCAGCCCATGAAGATCCCCAAAGGGATAGCCACGCATAAACCCCCGAAAAACCCGCAGGAAATGCGGATGATACTGATATTAAAATGCTTAAAAAACTCCCCAGTTTTAAATAAAACCATGGTGTTATAAAACACTTCACTAAATGGAGGGAGTAAAAATGGGTCAATGAAGCCAAACCGAGGGAAGATTTCCCAAAGGGCGATAATAATAAAGATAATCGCGAACTTTAAAAAGAGCCCGCTTAGGCCCTGGCCGATCCACTTAAGCCACTTAAGCTTAAGCCCGCTTTTGGGTTTATCCGCCTCTAAGCTCCGCGGAAAGATGGATACCCTCGCCTCAGTCGTCATGGACACGCCCCTTTTTGGTTCCCGGAAATTTAGCCATTAAAGGGCCGCTTGAGAGTCAATGACCGCGGCCACATCGGTCGCCCCAATGGGCGGGAAATCCTCTTTGGCCGCTTCCTCGGGTTGAAGATATTGCCAAATTTTGTGGCGGATCCAGCCAAACTCGGCTGAGCCGCGACTTCCCTTCCGGGGCCGACTAAGCTTAATGTTGACTATTTCCGAGATTCGCCCGGGGTTAGTGCCCATCACGGCGATGCGGTCAGCTAGGTAGACGGCCTCATCGATGGAGTGGGTCACAAAGACAATGGTTTTGCCGGTTTTCTCCCAGAGCTCTAAAAGCTCATCCTGTAAGGTTTCCCGGGTTTGGGCGTCCAAGGCCGCGAAGGGCTCATCCATTAAAAGAACCTCCGGGTCAAAGGCTAAGGCCCGAGCGATGGCCACTCGTTGCTTCATGCCGCCGCTTAACTCATGGGGGTACCGGTTGGCGAACTGAGTCAACCCGACCATTTCCAGGTAATGGGCGCTAATGGCTTTCCGTTTAGCTTTGGGGACTTTTTTGATGGTGAGCCCAAACTCCACGTTGGACTGGACCGTGAGCCAGGGAAATAGAGCGTAAGCCTGCATGACAAACCCGCGATCCATGGCTGGCCCGGTGATGGTTCGTCCATCAATGCGAATCTCGCCGCCCGAGTTGGGGATGAGGCCCGCCAGTAAATCCAGCATGGTGGATTTACCGCAGCCAGAAGGCCCCACTAAGGTCAAAAACTCCCCGGCGTAAACGTCCAGGTTGACGTCCTTTAGAACTATGAACTCGCCATAGCCGCCGCCGTTCTCCCGTTTAACCCGGTAAACCTTCTGAATATCGCGCACTTCAATTTTGGTCGTCGGCCTAGCCGCCCCAATCGCGGAATCGGTTCGCGGATCCATAAAATAGCCCTCAATTAGTTCTTGGCCAGATATGATCTAGCTAAAGATCTTCGGAAAATAGAGAATATTCGCGAATATTTCAATAAGCGTTTGGTCTAAAACCATAAATATGAAAATTGTAATTTCAATAAACGCTTATAGTGGAACTTAAGGGGCCCCACTGAATTAACGAATTAAGATGTATAGGGGGAAAGATTAGAAGCGACAACAGGAGGTTAGAGGGGAGGAGGCGCAGGCGGACCCAGAGCTGAAACCCAAGGGTTGGCTAATAGCGTGGGTTAGCGGAACTAATTGAACCACAATTAAATCGGAACTCATGGTAAGGCCCCCGTAAGTGGCTAGACGCGAGGCTGATAAGGCTTCGCGGCGTATATCTATGGCCAAGAAGATATAGCGTTCAAAATAAACGCGAAAAGGCCGGATATATCCATCAAATGGATACTTCCAGCCTTTAAGTTTATTAATCAGCTAAATTATAAATTTTTTAAGCCAAGAGGCGACGCGTCTTAATTGTTTTAGATTAAACATCTTAGCGACGCGAATGTCTGAACTGAGTTTAGCGAATCCGAATCGCCTTGTCAATAATTTATTTGGGTTAGACGGAAATTATTTTACCGCCTAAGGTCAGCTTGGCCATCGCTTTAGAAAGTTAAGATCCTTAAAGGGCTCAACCATACTTTATAACTTGGCCCCGCCTAACCATTTAGCCACCATTAGGTTAGAGAGCCCCAAAGCTCTGTCCTAGGCTAGAACGCTATTGACTAAAGTTAAAGTCGGCAAAGTTTAAGGGTCAGGCTGGGGAAAACGGCGGTTAAAGGCGGTCTTTATGATAAATCTAAAGGTCAAGGGCCAAAGGTCGTTGGGCGGAAGATTCCGCGTTTTTTTCGCCTTACCTTTAGGTTAGAGGGGATTGGCTTGACCGCGGTTAAATCGTTGTCGCTGGCTTAATAAATCGGGGCCAAGAATTTTTCGGTAATGGTCTGGTTTTGACTATAGGGGTCTAAATTAGCTCGGCCCGGAAATTTTAATCAAGCTAAAGTCTAGCGGGGCGACGTGGTTTCTAGCCCCAAAAAACTGAGCCCAAGCGCGACGCGGGCTGACAAAAATAGTATGGTCACAAAACTAATTTTGTCACAAGATACGCTTATAGGAGTTAAGAGAAATCCATATTTTCTTATTCCGCGACCTATTTAGCTTGACTTTTTATTTCAAGTTAGGGATACTCTTTTTCGTCCAGAAATTATTATTTGAAAAATACAGATTTAACGTAACTTTATTCCTTTTTGTAGGAATAATTCATTAAATTAGCGATCGTGGGGTCTTAAAAGCCAGAAATGGCCCCAGCTCCATAAGGTATTTGAGCCGAGCCGCGGCGACTAGCTAAGCTTAACCGACTGGCCCTAGCGATTAGCTGGTTTAGGCCGAAAGGAGGCGCGACTGACGGCGATATGGACCATTTATAGACTTAAAGATTTCTAAGCTTATTATTCTTAAAGTTAAAATTGGTATTTTAAAACATTAATAAATGCTGTGAATCAATGGTTAGTTTAAAGGACGTTTGGTATTATGATGACTGAAAATGAAAAAAAATCGTTAATGATCGCTGGGGCGATTTTGGTGGTGATTTTAATTCTTCTCGCTACGGCGGGATTGCGATTTTGGGTAGTGATAATTGGCGTGGGCCTGGTTTTCGCCGCCACCAGATACACTTCAGTGGTTGAGGATCTTAGATCGCTTTGGCTAAAATATATACCTAAAGACGGTAAAACCTCAACTGACCAATCATCAACCCCGGATAATGGGCCTCAAAAAATCAGTTTAGAAAAAGATAATAGCGCCCCGCCGAGCGGTGACCCTTCTGGCGCGGGCGGCTCCAGTGGCCCTCAAGATGGCCAGCCCAAACCGGAAACTCGTCTGAAAAAAATTATTAACGCGGTTGGATCGATTATTGTAGTCGGCGCTGTTATTTTTTGGCTATTTAGCTCTAGTGGAAAATGCGATAGTTCAAATACCAAAGAATTACTTATTGATATGATTAAGACAAAATTATTGACTCGTGTATTGACAGCTGATCAGGCTAATTCTATACAAGTATCACTTGGTTCAATAAAAACACTTGATGAGGATAAAAAACTTAAACTTTGTGAATGTAAAGCTCAAGTTAATTTAACAAATAAAAAACTAGATGTAGATATTGACAGTAGTATTGTCTATAATGTTACATCAAAAAGCAATGAAATACTTATTGAAATTGAAGGTGAAGAAATAGCCAAGTTCCTCTTGACCGCATCGTAAAAAGCGCTTTGATATTAAAACCGCTCTCCTGGCTTTCAACCGCCAGGAGAGCTATTTAAATAAATTTATCGCTTTAGTTAGATTTTAAATCGTTTTAACCATTTATAAGCTCTTCTTAACTTTCCTTTAGCGATGAAATTGGCGCTACAATTATAGTGGTATTTTGAAATTCTTTTTATAACATCTAAGGTGACTTATGATTTATACATTAGAACAAATCAAAGAATTTGTAGAACCAATCGCTCAAAAATATAAATTAAAGGCTTTATGGGTTTTTGGTTCTTACGCTCGCGGTGAAGCTACTGAGGAAAGTGATGTTGATTTTTTAATGGATTATACCGATTCAATAGCCACTGGTTTTTTTGGTTTTATGGGTTTATTAGGTGAGTTTAAACAAATACTCAATAAAAACATTGATTTAATATCAACGAGGTCTTTATTTACTTCAAGAACAGAAAATTATTATTTAAAATTTATGAATATTGTATCTAATGAAAGGGTTTTAATTTATGATATTGAAAGAAAGAGAAATTTTTGAATAAGTCGTCTATTTATTTTGATTGATATGGGTGTCTGTGAGCGCCATAACCAAGCTCCATGACAACCGGCGAAAATTATTATTGACTCCAAAATTGGAATCGCTGAAACCCTTGGCTTTTTGGCTTAATTTAGGCTATATTTAACCTACCCTAAGAATCTTATAGCTTTCGCGTTGGAGGTGGGAAGGTTAGATGGCCTTATGGGTTGGGGCGGGGCTAGGAAAGCCAACCGCCATTTAGCGAGAATGGACTGTTTTCGCTTAAGTGGCGCGTTTAATCATCGCCAGAAGTTTTGGGGAAATATTAAGCTTAAGGTTTTGAAGGCCGCTGTGGACCTATTGGAGGTTCATGGGGGCTTTTTTTTGGCCTTAGTTTTAAATTTTCTAAAATTATCCAAGAAGATTAATAAAATAGGGCTTGGTGGACAAACCATCCACTCGCGGAAAAATGGGGGATATTCTCTTCGCGGGAACAGTGATACCGCCAGAAGATTTCTAAATAATTCGTTGGGGTTTTGAAGGCCTTCGTAGACCTAGAAAAGGTTTATGGGGGCTTTTTTTGTCCTTATTTCTAAATTTTAAAAGAAAACGCGTCTTTTTAAAAACATTACTGTTCTAGCCTTGTTTGGGGGCTTAAAAGTTTAGGGCATAGAGCCAGGGGCGTTTTTTTAGACGCGAAATTTTTGGTTTTGGAGAGTTAGATGAGCGAAGACAACATGAAAACCGTTGAGGAAGTGTCCGCCGTTTTAGACGCGGCTTTGAAAGACATCGCGAGACTGGGGGAGGCCCTGGTCCAAGCCCGAATAAAGATAGAGGCGGCTAAATACGCTCCAGAGGCCCCGCCTAAGGCCGCGGCGGAACCTCAAGAGGTCGCGCCGCCCAAGGCTAAGGAGGAGCCAAAGGAGACCACGCCGCCTAAGGCCGCCGTTGAGCCCAAAGAGGCGGAGCCACCCAAGGCTAAGGAGGCCCCCAAAGAGGCCGAGCCGCCTAAGGCCGCCGCCGAACCCAAAGAGGCCGAGCCGCCTAAAGCCCCAGCCCCTAAAAAACCCGCGCCCCCGGAAAGCGGCGACCCGACCACCTTAGCGGCTTTGGCTTTAGCTAGGGAGAAGGGCCGGGAAACTATTTTTGACCGGGCCATCAAAATGAAGCCCTGTAATATAGGGACCGAGGGTATTTGCTGCAAAGTCTGCTCCCAAGGACCCTGCCGTTTGCCCTTGACCAAGGCCATCAAAGACGGCTCCGAGGAAGACACGCGGATAGGTTTATGCGGGGCCACCCCGGAAACCATAGTCACCCGTAACCTAACCCGCATGATCTCAGCTGGGGCGGCGGCTCATTCGGACCACGGACTGGATTTGGTGGAGATTTTTAAAGATCTAGCCGAGGGCGTGACCAAGGAGTTCACTATTAAAGACGAGGCTAAGCTACGGTCCATGGGGGAAAAACTGGGCTTAGAGGGTTCGGATTCTTTAGAAATCCCCGAGCTGGCTAAAATGGTGGCCGATCAGTGCTTAAAGGAATGGGGCCGCCAAGAGGGGGAGCTAAGCTATTTAAAACAGGCCCCTCAAGAAACCTACGACAATTGGACCAAACTCGCGGTCAAACCGCGCGGGGTCAATCGCGAGGCGGTGGAGATCATGCACCGCACCCACATGGGCGTGGACCAAGATTATAATAACATCATGTTTCAGGGGTTGCGCTGCGCTCTGGCCGATGGGTGGACCGCTTCCATGATCGTGGCCGATCTCCAAGACGTCTTGTTTGGCCCGCCCACGCCCCAGGAGGCTAACCTAAATTTAGGCTCTTTGGCCAGCGATAAGGTCAATGTGGTCGTTCATGGGCAATATCCCCATTTGGCCGAAAAGATCCTGGAAGCGGCCAATACGCCAGAAATGATCGAGTACGCCAAAAAAGAAGGGGCCGAAGGGTTCGCTATAACCGGGCTCTGCGCCACCGCCGAGGAATTACAGGGTCGGCATGGCGGCGGCGGGGCTAGCGATTATCTCCAGCAGGAGCTAGCGGTTATCACCGGGGCGGTGGAAGCTTTAGTGGTGGACGCCCAGTGCGCCATGGAGGCCTTAGGCCGTTTGTGCGACTGCTATCACACTAAGCTATTTACGACTTTAGATAAGGCCAGAATTGAGTCAGGTAAGAGCGTCACTAGTCTGGCCATCGCGGACGACAAAGTCTCCGTGGAGGTCGAAAGAATCCTCAAAGCGGCCGCCGATAATTTTAAAAACCGAAAGGAAGTCAATATCCCCTCTGGCCAGAGTCTTATGGAGGTGGGCTACACTTTAGAGTCTTTAGGTAAAGCCATTGGGGCCAATGGCGAAGGACCCGCCGCGGCTTTGGCCGCGGCCATTAAAAAAGGCCGGATTAACGGGGTGGTGGCCATCTTAGGCTGCAACAATGTGCGGCTCAAACCCGGGCCCAGCGGCCTAGATCCCCACGTGGACCTGGCCAGAGCCCTTATCGCCGACAATAACTTGGTTTTAACCACTGGTTGCTCGGCCATGGCCTGCGGTCGCGATGGTCTCCTCACCAAAGAGGCCGCTAAAAGGGCGGGGCCAAGTTTGGCCGCTTTTTGTCAGGAATCCAACCTGCCACCGGTTCTCCATTTTGGATCCTGCGTGGATAACTCTCGGATCTTAACCGCCCTATCGGAGATGGCTAAAACCGGTTTAGTGGGTGGTCTAACCAGCCTCCCAGCCGTGGTGGCCGCCCCAGGCTGGACCACGGAGCAGATAGTGACCACCTGCTTCTATTTCGCGGCCTCGGGTCTTAAAGTCGTATTGGGGGTCACCTTGCCGGTTCAAGGCGCGCCTTTAATCCATCAATTTTTAGACGAGGGACTGGCCGCTAAATACGGCGGGTCCATCCTCATTGAGCCGGACCCCTTAGCCGCGGCTACTCTAATCGGGAATACCTTAAAGGTCAAAAGGGAGGCATTGGGCCTACCTTTAAACTAGCCGCGAAACCCTATTTTCAAAAAACCGGGCTTAAGGCCCGGTTTTTTTGGGAGTAAAGTTACGATCTAAAAAGCTAAAGATTATTGTTTTATAGACATATAAAGAATATACAATACGAAAATGAAATAAAATTATTAATGAAAAAAAATTTAATTCCAGATTCTGGAGATAACCTCAGTTATCTTAAAAACAAGAGGAAAAAAAGTTTTTAGTTGGGAGGTCCCCCTTTTAGGGGTTCATGGAAGACTTCCCAAGTCGAAAGAGCCGTACGTCCATTAAACTTGAGGCCTTGGTCGTTCAAGTGGGGCTCAAGGCTGATTTTAAGTTAACCGGTGACTAGACCCTTAGCCTTGGGACTAAGGCTAACGCCTTGACTTTTATAAAAGTCTTAGCGATAGTTTAGCCGACCAGTTTAACGAGAGGCTCTATTGAAGTTTATTATTTAATACTAAGAATAATAAAATTTGAAAATTATGATTTAAAATTTTTTTTTCAAAGACTATAAAACTATTTTTTGCCGAAATTCGTTTGATATTAAAAATGGCCCGTAGTAAAATAAACTTCAAAAAAATGGTGGGCGTTTCGTGGCCTGGTGGGGCTTATTAGCCGTAGCTTGGGTCCTTAGCGTTTTTTGTGGTTATGGCGGCTGGAAAGCGAAAAAGGAATATATAGAAATTATGAAACAATTTGTCGCTGTATACATAATTATCGCATTAAATGTGGTTAGTAATTGTTTGGCTGATGATATTGAAAAATTTAAAATTGATGCGCAATCTGCTTATCATGCTATATCGTTAGCAGAAGAAGCCTATTTTGCGATAAATAATGTCTATACTGATGATTTTGATAAACTTAAAACTGAAGCCGGACTGATTATAGCGAAAAATGTTGTATATAGTCCAATAATAATTTATCAAAAAGATGGTGGCGATTGTTATACATTCTTGACAAGTCATAAAAAAATTGATATTTTGTGCGAATATGATTCTTGCCAAGAAAAAACTGTTAAAGTATTGAATAAAGAGAAAAATTTATCTGAAAAAGCTAAAAATGACAATGCCGCTCACTCCGCTTATCACACTTTAGCCTTAGCTGAAGAAGCGTATTTTGCGGTGAATAACGCCTATACTGATGATTATAATAAACTTAAAATTGACGGTGGATTGGTTATAGATCAAGATGTTCAATATAGTCAAATAACAATTTATAAAAATAATGGCAATGAATGTTTTAAATTTTCGACAAGTCATAAAAATATAGATATTATTTATGAATACGACTCTTGCCGTGAACAAGCTGTCAAAGTAGTTGATAAAAATGATAAATTGCCTGAAAAAAATCAATATGACAATGCCGCTCAATCCGCTTATCACGCTGTAGCCTTAGCTGAGGAAGCGTATTTTGCGATGAAAAACGCCTATACTGATGATTATGATAAACTTAAAGAAGTCTCTGGACTGGTTATAGATCAAGATGTTCAATATAGTCAGATAACAATTTATAAAAATAATGACAATGAATGTTTTAAATTTGCGACAAGTCATAAAAAGATAGATATTACTTATCAATATGACTCTTGCGGTAAACAAACTGTGCAAGTGATTGATAAAAATGATAAATTACCTGAAAAAGATAAATATAATAATGTCGCTCAATCCGCTTATCACGCCGTAGCCTTAGCTGAAGAAGCGTATTTTGCGATGAAAAACGCCTATACTGATGATTATGATAAACTTAAAGAAGTCTCTGGACTGGTTATAGATCAAGATGTTCAATATAGTCGTATATCACTTTATAAAGAAAATGGCAATGAGTGTTATATATTTGGAACAACTCATAAAAAGATTGATATTATTTATCAATATGATTCTTGCCAAGAAAAAACTGTTACAGTATTGAATAAAGAGAAAAAATTATCTAAAAAAGATCAATATAAAAATGCCGCGCAATCCGCTTATCACGCTGTAGCCTTAGCCGAAGAAGCGTATTTTGCGATGAAAAACGCCTATACTGATGATTATGATAAACTTAAAGAGGTCTCTGGACTTGTTATAGACGAAAACATACAATATAGTCCAATAACGATTTATCAAAATAAAGGCAATGAATGTTATAAATTCAAAACAAGCCATGAAAATATTGATATTATCTATGAATATGATTCTTGCCAAGAAAAAACTGTTACAGTATTGAATAAAGAGAAGAAATTATCGGAAAAAGATAAATATAATAATGCCGCGCAATCCGCTTATCACGCCGTAGCCTTAGCTGAAGAAGCGTATTTTGCGATGAATAGCTCCTATACTAATGATTATAATAAACTTAAAACTGACGCTGGACTGGTTATAGACCAAAACATACAATATATTCCAATAACGATTTATCAAAATAAAGGCGATGAGTGTTATAAATTTAAAACAAGTCATGAAAATATTGATATAATTTACGAATATGACTCTTGCCAAGAAAAAAATGTCAAAGTAGTTGATAAAAAATAATTTATTTAATGAAAAATAACTAAATGATAAGGCCACTTAAGGCGCAGGTTATACAGTCGCAACAGGTTATACGGTCGCGTTAGCGAAAAGAATAGTGATAGGGAAGGTGGTTGGATCATCGATCATAGAGGGCGGTTAAGAGCTAAGGAGCGGTACCTAAGGGACTAGAGATCCGCTAGCTGGGGATTAACAGGGTAGGCCAAGGCTGGCTGGAGCGATAAACTTATCTCGGGGGACAACAAACTTATCCTTTATTCCTAAAAATTGCCCTATAAGGTAATTTGATTGTTTAATTTATTCATTCAATATAAAGAGTGGTATATTTTATTTCATTCTTTAAGAGGTTATAAAATGAAAAGTGTTATAAGGTTAGTCTTTTTAGTAATTTAGTTACTGTTTTGGCGATATATTTTGCTATATCGTTTTCAAATCTCAGCTACGCCCAACAAAAGTTTACCGGCGAAGGGTCGATTGAAATATGGAACTCAGATGTCCTGTGGGCTGGCCAGGGCAATTTTGTTTATAATTTTACTCTGGACACTCAGGAAATATGGTCGAGTTTGCCGCCAGAGGCTTCCATTGAGAATTTAGTTATCAAAACTAATTTTGGCGATATAACCTTTTCGAACGCGATTGACGCGTCCGATGCCAGTCGGTATCCAGTGGGCCAATTATTTTCCCCAGAGGAAATTGAGACAATTATTTTTCTCCAGGCCACAGGCACTATTAATGGCGTTTACTACGATCTGACTGATAACGTTAATCCACGTGATTTTACGCCAGTAAAAATTATTAAAAAGAAAATAGTCTATAAACATAATTATAGTAACGATATCCGTCAAAAAATCTAAATAAATAATGTTTAGAGGTTATAGAGGGTTTTTAAGCTGTTTTTCATGGTTATAGGGATATAGTTAAGGTATTACTAAGTGTTTTTAGGCGTTTTCTCCGTGACCTAAGTCTTAAAAGGTCTTCTATCAAGTGGAAAATTGTCGTGATTAGCCCGAAAACTTAAAGAGGGAGGAGATTGCCGGGCCCACATCACTTCGGCGTAGATTGGGTTAACCGGTCTGAGATTCGCGTCTTGGTCTAAAGTTACCAGTCCCAGGGCCTGGCGGCGCTGTCGATCGTCGCTACTGGGGAAACTTGACTGTCCGTTCCAGCGAAAACGGAATCCCTGACCCTTAAGACCCTAGGTTCTTTAAACCTTTCCAAAAGTGGTCGATATGGACATCGCGGCGCTTAATCAGGTTTTCAGCGGCCAGGTCAATGGTTTTTCCGCTGTTACTTCTTGGGAAAAATCATTGTTTAGGAGGCTGATAACCGCCATTTTGGCCATTTTGGCCAAAGTGGCCATCGGCGCCTTTAAAGGCCTTTAGATTGGGATAAGGTCGGGATTTTTATGGCTGACTAAGTCGCGAAGCCAGGCCCAAGCCTTTTTCGTTCCCTTTAAAATCCCCATTTCCTCGATAGACGAGGCGCCTAAGGCCCTTTTCAAAAACTCCTCGTGCCCCTTGAGGCTCAACCTAAAGGAAAAAAGCTGGGAATAGCCGCCCTGGCCATTGGGGATGGCCAAAGTCGGGGCGGTTAGGCGATGACCGATGGCGTAGGGGCCATCCACGGTGACGCGGGTTTTAAAAAGCAAAAAGCGCCGGTAATAGAAAAAGAGCCCGTCATCGGCCAGGACTAGACGGCCAAAAGTCCTTTTGGGGATCTTGAGGGTTTTTTTCGCCCGACCGCTAGCGAAGGCCCAAATCGCGTCGCTAGGGGGATCGGGTTTACGCCAGCGGCGAAAGACTAAGTCAAAAGAGAACAGAAGGCCCCAGACCGTGAGTTTAAATGACCAGCGGACCAAGACGATGGAAATTACGATGACGATGATTGAGGCTAAGAGGCCCAAAAGGGGGTGGATGGCCCCCAAGCCCAAAATAGTTCCCGTCAGAAGGGCCCGAAAGCCTTTGAGAACCGGGGCGGCCAAGGAGGGGGCCAATAGGCACAAAACGTTAATCGAGTTGGAAACGCACCAAATTACCCAATAGACGATGGTCCCGCAAAAGGCGGCTAAAAGCCCGGCCGCCCCGCCATATTCCCCCCCGGCCGAATAGTCGGAGGCTTGGGCGGCGGCGGTGAAGAACCAGGGCCCTACAACGTTTAAGGCCTCCTGGGCCGTGGGCTTTATGATGGAGGCCAGCCCCGGGACGGACAAGGCGTAGGCCAATAAGCCCCAGAGGCCCATGACCCCTTCCTCCGCGGCGGCCAACAGTTTTTGGAGCGGCTCGAAGGGCAAAAAATCCTTAGAGAGGAAAAGAAGCAAAACGGCCCCGGCGATCAAAAGAAACGACCCGGAAGAGTGCCAAGGGACCTGGCTCCGGTCATCGGCGGCCAAATAGCCGTAAAGGCCCCGACCGAAAAGAACGAGCCCGGGGGAGACGGCGAGGCCCGTGGCCGAGTGGACCGAGGTAGCGAGGTCGTTGGCGGTGGCCAAATCGTCCAATTTCTGGCCGTAATTGGAGTCGACCCCCAAAACGCTGGCGCTTAAGGAAAAGCCTAAGGTCAAAAAGAGGAAAAACCAAAAAAGAAAATGGGGAAAAAACCTTGGGTTTTTTCGATTCATGGCGGTCACCAAGCCTAGCCGAGGGAGCGACTCCCCAGAGGCCGAACAAAAACGTATGGGGTCATCTTTAAAGCCGAATTTTACGGCGCCTTTTTGGTGGCTGTCAATGGCGACTAAAAGCTCGCCAATGTCTTTATGGACAACTTAAACACATGAGAAGATCTCGGCTGGTTGTGTTTTAGTAGGTATATTTCAACCTGCCTTTTTACCATTTTTCTCAGCCATTATTAGTTTGTTATTGTCAATGTTTTTATCGTATAAACGTGATACATGTATAAAAAAGCAACAAATTATAGATGAATTTATTCAAACATTCACTAACAACTTTCTACACACCAATATAAAAAGGTGATTTAATGTCATTTATCGATTTAATTAGCAAAGAAACATTATCTTAGATACTTTTTTATATTGTAATTTTTGGATTCTTTTTCTTTGGTCTTTACCTTAGTCACGTAGGTAATAAACTATTGGATGAAGAGAACAAAAGAATTGAGGAAAAAATCCTTTCAGACCAGGCGTCCAAAGAATAACGCCTGTCCTCCCTGGAGAATACCGGAGGCAGTACTCTTTCTAATTTCTCTAAAATATAATTTTTATTAATATCCTTATATTACTCTATGCGATTTAATGTATTAAATATAATACAATTTTTTTTATGATTTTTATTTTTTATACGCTTTTATTATTGTTATTTAAGTTATTAAATTGTCATATGATATTAATAATTTTTAATTAACATTTACGGTACCTTTCCGGCGGAAATGGAACCATTCTA
>JAISRZ010000088.1 GCA_031273455.1 Deltaproteobacteria bacterium
TCATTTTACCAGGCCGACCAAGGCTTCGCCCAATTTGTGGATCGTTACAATCTAGTGATTTCTGACCCAAAAACCCTTAAAGAGTACCTATCTTGGATGGATGATCAAGTTGTGTACGCGATGGAACAAAAAGCGCTCTTAGCCAAGGGCAAAGTCGAGGGCAAAGCCGAGCAATCCAAGGAAACCGCGCTGAAAGCCTTCGAAAGCGCGAAGTCAAGCCAGGAATTCCCTGGTATCGCCGAGACTTTGAAGAGATTCGGCGTCCCTGAGGATGTTATAGAAAGCGCTCTTCGGCAAGTCCAGAAATCAAAGGTCTTGAAAAATAAGCGTGGTTTAAAGGGGTGAGTCTATTCTAATTTGTTATACTGGTGAGCGGAAATTTTCGGAATAAAGCCTAACCAATTAAAAAGCCGCTTATTCAGCGGCTTTTTTAGGAGGCGAGCTCCTATTGTTGGAGGCGTCAGGCGGATATTTACGGGAGGTCTATTACCGGGAGGATTTTCAAAGAAGAGATTCTTTTATGGCTTAACCAGTTATGGCTTACCCCCCTTAAGCCCGGCTTTGGGGGCTTGGCGGGGAAACTTTAACGTTAGCCACATAATAAAGTTAAAATACAATAAATTCGCTTTATAAAAATAATTACTACACCTTAATATCGCTTAAACTTAAGACTATTTAATATATAAATAGTTTGATTAGCGTTATTAAGAGTTTTTCAATAAAATAAGTCTTAAATCTTACCCTATCTCCAAGTCCCTAACTTAATCTGGTCTAGTTTTAAGGAGGGGGAGCTTAAAGCTCCCCCTCCAGTCTAGGGGTTAGGGGTTAGGGGGTTAGGGGGTTGATTAAATAGCCTGGGCCAAATCGCCTTCCACGATTAGAGAGTCGGCGTAGCCAACCTCGGCGAAGTAGTCGGGCTTAAGGGTCAAATCCCAGACCGCGTCAAAGGGCTGGGAGCCTTTTTCCGCGACCTCGGGGGTGGGGAGGCGATAGCGACTGTGGTCGAGCCTTAGGCCTTTGGCCATGGTCCTGACCTCGTCCTTAAAGCCGATTAAGCGGGCCACGGTCTCCAAGTCCCTTACTTGGCCATCGGCCCACTGGGAAGAGGCGAAAGAAAAGAGCCGATAGGCCGGGCGGTTCCACTTGGAGGTGCCTGGGGGAAAGCGGACCAATTCCACGGCCAGGCCGGTCTCGTTGGCTAGACGCTGGAGCTCTTTTTTGAAGGTGGCTAAAGCGCTCGGTCCGGCGACCTCGGTTAAAATGACGATCTTATTAGCCTCGGGGAAGATCCGGCGACCGTCTATTTCCCACCAGCCTAAGATGGAGTCCACCGTAAAGGCCGTGTCATCGTAAGCCGTTTCCACGTTGACGCAATCCCGGGCTAGATGGGGGTCAAAAATGCCCCCCGGGTAAGCCCCGGACACTAGTTGATCCGGCCAACCCGGCTCTTGGGCCACCGCCCCTCGGGCGCAGTCGCCGCTGTCCCGGTCCTCGCAGAGCCAGGCCAGGTTCTTTTTGTGGGTTTCCAAGAAAAGAACCGGCGTGTCCTCGGCTAAACAGGTTTGGACCCGCTCGTTAATCTCCCGAAACCGCGTCCGCCTAACCAAGCCGCTCCCGCCTTCCTCAGCTTGCCGGGTGCCCTGGAGACGGTAACCCAGCTTCCGAAGGATGTGGGCGACCTTCTCGTGGCTAACCGGATGGCGAGCCCCAGTTAGCTCCCGGGCGATCTGCCGGGTGCTCTTACTGGTCCAGAACAAGGCTGGATCGCTATCCTCTTTGGTGGTTTCCTTTAAGAGATCCTCTAAAGAGGTCCAGAGCTCGGGATCGACTCTTTCGACCCGGGGCCGTCCCGCCCCGGGCCGACGGGCTTTACCCGGTTCCAAGGGGGGCTCGTCAAGCTCCCTTAAGCCTTTGGTGATGGTGACCCTCGAAAGGCCGCAAGCGCGGCTGACCATGGAGACTCCGCGGCGCCCAATGCGCCTGGCCTCGCTAGCCGCGACCAGGCGGCGCTCCCGTTCCCCAAGGTGGGGCCAGACATTATTGAACATCTTAATCAGAGCGTTTTCAGCTTCCATTTCGCTACCCAAAACGTGGAGCTAGGCTCCATAGGTTGGTGACTAAGGAGGGCTTATGGTGGCCTTTAAAGGTCAGCCTTCCTTGAGGTCAAAGAGAGGCGATAACCGCGTCTCCCCACTTCTTAATGGATTCCAGCGAGTCGCTGGGGTCCCCGTTGATCTTGAGCCCGCCGCTCACTAGCTTGGCCCCTAAGTCGCCGAGCTTCCCGCTAATGGCGTCCACCGCTCCGCAAAAATGGGTGTAGTCCTCGTCGCCGCAGCCAAAAACCCCGCTTTTGACGCCGGAGGCCCCGATTTTGTCCAAGGACTCGTAAAGGGGGATAAAGTCGTCTTGGAGCTCGATCTCATCTTGCCCCCAGGTGGAGCAACCGAAGAGCACCAGATCCCGACCGGAGCAAAGGCCACTGGCCTTGGCCTTGGTGACGTTGAGAGTCTCGACCGTATGGCCGGCTTCTTTAATTTGAGTGGACAGTTGGCTGGCGACCCACTCGGTGTTGCCCGTGGTGGACCCGTAGACAATCAGAACGTTGGACATATGTTTTTCCTCTCCTCAAAACTCCCTTTAAAGCCTTTTTTTGGTGGCGGGGGGAGGGGCGTAATATTGGATAAAGGAAGATTATCATAATTGAAACTGATTTTCAATAGCTACTAGAAAAAATTTTTTTCTGAGAATAATGACATATTTCTTAAATAATTTCCAGGGGTTATTTTGTGGCTTAATTTTTTTCTTTGACTTAGTCGCCCCAAAAAAATAAAAAAATTTTTAGGCAAGGGGGTTTTAAGCCCATTTTTTTCCCGGAAAAAATGGGCCTAAAGGCGTATTTAAAGGGATCCGTCGATTTAGTCAGCTAATAAGAATCAGTTTTAATAAAATTTAGAGCCCGGCTCCGGCCAAGTTAAGAATTGTTATTTAACCCGACCTTACAAGTTATTTTAGATTTCACTAATAACTAATGGAAATCACTTGATTTTTTGGGAAGCGTTCGTAGTTAAACGCCAGCCTATAAGTTCAGTGAAAATTTTTTTTGATAAT
>JAISRZ010000006.1 GCA_031273455.1 Deltaproteobacteria bacterium
GCGGCAACCCAGGGTGTCCTCACGTAATCAACGTAGCTACAATTTCTCGTAACTTAGTCTGGTAAACTAACCGAATTCCGAAGAAGCCGGTACACTTTAGTGGAGCGGTAGTTCACTTATTTAAATACAGAATGACAACACGAAGTAATTCGGTTTAAATTCAGGTAATTTTTTATTATTTTATAGTTTAATAGAAATTTGAATTAAAAAACTCTAAAAACATTTAAGAAGATCTATCGCCCCCGGGCTAGAGGTCAGTCGCAAAGGCCAACCGAGTCGCGACACAAGTTAAGACCACGATGGGACGATTTTGGCCCCCAAAAGGGCCAAAATCGCCCCCTAAGGCTCGGTTAGCCGCAGGGATATATAAGAGCCATCTTGGACGGCCAGGGGCCGAAAAATAGCCTTAGGGTGGCTTAAGAGCCCCTAGGGGACTTGGAGGGCCTAGGGGCTCTTAAGAGAAGTTAGTGTCGTCAGCGGTTATTTAGCGGGTTCCCCGGGTTTGGGGTTAGCTAAACGCCCTAAAAAGAGGATAGACCCAGTGGCTTTTTCTTGGATAAGAAAGATAAAGGGCCTATCCGCCGTAAAGACCGCCGGTTCCTCAATCCGGGCGGCTCTCACCATGATGGCCGCGGAGGCGGCGGCGGCTTCGGTGCCCTCCTCGTCCAAGGAGACAAAAGCCTTATGCAGAATGTCGCTGACCAAAATCTTTTCGTCCACGGTTATCCCGGAAAAGTCGGCCGTAGGCTTAAAGGGCGTCGTTAGGCCCAAGTCTTCCAAAGGCTTTCTTAAAGAATTCGTTCCCCAGACCATCTCAAACTTCGGGAGGGAGACAATGACTTGGTGGTTCTTTAACCCCTCGCGCCAGTTGGCCAGGTTTTCCGGGGTTAAAGCCTTTTCCAAAGCGGCTAACCCGTCCGCTCCTTCTTTGGGGAGGAAGGCGAGTAAGGAAAGTTTTTTATCGCCATAAGGCAACTCCAAGATTTGCCCCTCGTTGGTGGCCAGATAAGCGAAAGCCCGTTTCTGGTTGACAAAGGGGACGTTAACCTTTTCCCCGGAGGCTAAGGTAAAGTCGCGCGGTTTAGTTTGAGCCGGGTCAAAGGGATGGGTCCATTTACCCAAAAAGTAGACCGCGTTGACTAGAACCAAGGAAGTGTCCTTGGGTAAGGGGGAGCTAAGTAAGTCCTTAATCTTGTCTTTGGTCTTCTCCAAGACCCAACCGTTGATTTTCTTAACCGCCCCAGCGCTGTCTTTTTGATAGTCCACCGGATAAATATTCGGATCTTCGCCTAAAGCCTTTAAGTAATCCGGGAGGATGGTTAACCCCTCTTTGGGCCACAAAGAGTTGGCCAAAGATAGCTCATTGGGCTTGGGCGTCTTTTTCGGGTCGTCTTTGAGGCTTTGCCCGGCCTTTTCCAGGTATTGGTTAAGCTCGTTCATCCTTTGGGCTAAAGAAAGACCCTTTTCGGAGGCGGGAAAGCGGAGGATCTTATCTATCTGGCTTAAGGTCTCGCCTTTAGCCCCCTCACGCAACAGAGCGAAGACCGCCGAGACGCTGGCCGGGGAAAAGAAGAGGTTACCGTCCGAGTCTTTGAGCTTAGCGTAAAGATCCAAAGCGAAGGCCGTGTCGCCGGCGGCTAAGGCCAAGAGCTCGGCCTCGGGGAGAGTCGGCTCGACCGGGGCCCCTGGTTGACTGGGCTCGGCGCTCGTCCCCGTGGCTTTCGGAGCGTCCGCGGCTTTCGCCCCAGTGGCCCCCAGACAAAAAATAACGAAAAGCGCGATTAAAAATAAAGTTTTCAACATAAATCATCCTTTTGGCCATAACAAAAGCGTTATCTTTCTCTGAGCCAATCGTAAAAAGATCTAAAAACAAAAATAAAAGAATATGTTAGTATTAATTAACAGGGGTATTAGCGAGCGAACTAGGGTCGTCTAGCCAATAAAGGCTTTAGCTTGCCTTAAGCTTAATGGATTGTCAACGATGGGCTAAAAAGGGCCACGGGTTTAAAGATTTCCAGGGGGTTGGCGGGTCGGGAAGGCGATAGACCTCTCTAGATCTTAAAAAGCGCGGTTAGCCAAGCTAACCGCGCTTAGAAAAAGTTTGGCGAAGATAAGGGCTAGATGGGTTCGCCGGTCCGGATCCTTAGGGTCCGAATGACGTCTTGGACAAAGATCACCCCATCGCCGGCTTGACCGGACCGCGCCGCCTCGGTGATAGCCCCAATGGCTTGATCGACCTTTTCGTCCGGGACGGCGATCTCCAGCCGGAGCTTTTTAAGAAGGTTGACTTCCGTTTGCACGCCCCGGTAAGCCTCGGTGTAGCCCTTCTGCTGGCCAGCCCCCAAAACGTTGGTGATGGACATGGAGTAGAGCTCCTGGGAGTACAGTTTCAACTTCACGTCCTGCAAGACCTCAGGGCGAATAAAAGCGATAATCAGTTTCATAGCGGCCCTCCATCAATTATTGGAGAAGATCTGAAAGCTGTTGTAAGCTTCAGTCTTGTGCTCGGAAAGGTCGAGACCCTTGATTTCCTCTTTAGGATCGACCCTCAGCCCGATCACGGCTTTGACCACTTTGAAGACCACTAGACCCATGACTAGCGACCAAAGGCCAATGGACAGAGCGCCCACGGCTTGGATGCCCAACTGTTTAAAGCCGCCACCGTAAAAAAGACCCACGACTTCGGCGGTTCCATAATTGGGGACCGCGAAGAGCCCGACGCATAAGGACCCAAAAGCCCCGCAGACGCCATGGACCGAGACCGCGCCGACCGGGTCATCGATTTTTAGTTTCTGGTCAATGAAGAGGACCGATAAAACAACTAAGACGCCCGAGAAAAGACCGATTAAAACGGCCCCAAAGGGGTTGACGTCATAGCAACCAGCGGTGATGCCCACTAAACCGGCCAAAACGCCGTTAAAGCTCATGGAAGGATCCGACTTGCCACTGATATACCAGCTGGTTAGCATGGCGCCCAAGAAACCAGTGCAAGCGGCCAGGTTGGTGTTGACGGCGATGTAGCCAATGGTGCCGTCCGGGACGTTGGTCGAGCCGCAGTTGAACCCGAACCAGGCGAACCAGAGGATAAAGACGCCCAAAGCCGCTAAAGCCAGGTTGTGGCCAGGTAAGGCCCGGGGCACGCCATCAGCGGTGTATTTCCCGATCCTAGGGCCAACCACGATGGCCCCAGCTAAGGCCACAAACCCGCCCACCGAATGGACGACCGAGGATCCGGCGAAATCCACAAAGCCCAAATTCCCCAACCAACCGGCGGTGTCGCCGTTAGCCCCAGCGTTTAAGGAGTTCCAAGCCCAATGGCCGCTAACCGGATAGATGACGAGGGAGATTAAAAGACTGGTCAAAAGGTAAGCCGGGAACTTGGTGCGGCCCGCTATGCCGCCGGAAACGATGGTGGCCGCCGTGCCGCAGAAGACGCTCTGGAAGAACCAGAAGGTCAGGCCCCACTGGGCGTCAGGCGAGGAGCCATCATTGATGCCGCTAATCATAAAGAAGTTGCTGCCAATGAAGCCGCCCTCGGAGTGCCCGAACATCAGGCCAAAGCCGATAAACAGGAAGGCTAAGCTACCTATCATAAAGTCAGCGAAATTCTTCATCAAGATGTTGGCGGCGTTCTTGGCCCGGGACAGACCGCACTCCACCATGGCGAATCCTGGCTGCATAAACATAACCAGAACCCCGCCCAAGAGCGTCCAGGTGATGTTCGCGTGACTTTGCGACAGCGCGGCCGGCTCGTCAGCCGCTAAAGCCAATTCTGGCCAAAGCCAGAGAAGGCCCAAAGCTGGAGCCATAAGGCATAAAAAATGTTTCAATTTTAACCTCTTCATCGTCTCCTCCGTACAGGAAATCCAACTTAAAACTTTCCAGTTTCTCCAGAATAATTGTTAGGCCAGGGCCTTAGGATCATAGCGATACTTATGCCAAAGTCAGTTTTTAAACAACGATTTTCCCTAGCGTTCGCTCGCCTTTCCGGCTAAAGCTCTTTAATTTCGCCACTTCCCGCTTTTTTGACAAATAATTTAAGGCTAAGGCCGCCCCGGAAAGAAGCCCGAAAAGGTCAGAAAAAAACCTAAATCGCGGTATTTTTGGTTCCGAAAACGTATTTTACTCGTCAACATTCTGACAAAAATGTGGTTTTATTTTAGGGGAGCAAAAATTAAGGAGCCAATAATTGGGGCTAGGCGGATTTTATGAAGAAATTCAAGCGCTTAGGCGTCTAAAGGGCCCGGGATCCTAAGGTTACGGGGTTTAGATTGGTTAAAGGGAAGGGGGATCAAAAGGGGTCTAGGAACGATAAAGTTCTTTCGATTGGGGGCTTTGGGGGGCTAGGGGCCAAAATAGGCCCCCAAAGGCCCCACGTAAACCGGAACTTTAGGCGCTAAGGCGTTTTAATAAGACCTAATAATAGTAAAGCGCCCTTGTTTTAGTCTAAAACAAGAGCGCTTAAAGGTCTATTGGTTATAACCTTAAAAGTTCCTCATTCCGTCAGTCTTTCGGCGACCTCCAAAGCTTCTTTAAAATCGCCAATCAGAACCAGATCGGATATTTCGGCTAAACAATCTTTGGTGGTGGCGTTGGTGGGGTGATGGGCCAGAGCGCTTAAAAGGCGATCGACTTCGCCCACGTTTTCCGAGGCCAGGGCGGTTTTTAAGGGCCCCAAAGACTCGCCTAAGGTGGTAATGTCAGTGGCGGGGCTCGGTGGGGCTTGGGGTTTCAGGTTTTTTAAGGTTAAGGTCTCTTTAATCAGCCCCACTAATAACGAAAGATCTTGGGCGAAGGCGGCCACGTTTTCCTTAATGTACTCCATATCCCCCCGGTTGCCAGCGGATTCCAGCTCCAAGGCGGCCCGGGAGATTTCGGCGGCCCCAACGCTGGCTGAGGCGCTCTTTAAGGCGTGGGCTTGGGTGATAAAGTTTTTGAGGTTATTTTCGGCGGTGGTAACGTTAAGGAGGGCCAAACGGGCCTCCACGTCCCGGCAATACAGCTTTAAGACCTCCAGATACTGGCCTTCCGTCCCCCCGGCCAGCTTCTGGCCATACTCCGCGTCCACCCCGGGGATACAAATATCCGAATCCGGATTTGGGCCGGACTCTTCCTTAGGGGCGGCTTGGCTGGCCTTAATGAGCTTTTCCGAGGGCAGCCATTTCAGGATAATGTCGTCTAACCGGGAGACGTCCACGGGTTTTGGCAGAAAATCGCTAAAACCCATGTCCAAAAACATGCGCCGCATGCCGGATAAGGTGTTGGCCGTTAAAGCCACAATGGGGACGGGTTTAACCTTTTTCCCTTCGCCCTTCACCACTTCCCACTGGCGAATGAGGGAGGTGGCCTCCACCCCATCCATGGGGAACATCATGTGATCCATAAACACGAGATCGTAAGCGTTCTTTTTGACCAGCTCCACGGCCTTAATCCCGCTTAAGCAGGTGTCCACCTTGGCTTGGTAAGGGGCGATGAGCCCTTCCATAACTTTGAGGTTGGTGGCGATGTCGTCCACCACTAAAAAGCGGGCCTCTGGGGCGGTGAGCCTATCTTCCGAAAGCTCGCCGTCATCCCCGTAGTGGGGTTGATCTGGAATGCCGTTCAAAACATTGGCGATCGATAGAGTTTGGACCGGTAACGAGACGAACCGGACGTTAGGCACGTAAGACTCGGCCCCCCATTCCACCATTAAAGCCAAAGGCGGCGGCTTCTTATGGGGCAATTCCTTTTTAAACTCCTCCATGGCCACTTTAATGCGGTCGTAGAGGCCATAGCCGGAAAAGACAAAGTACCACTCCTCCTCGCGGATGGCTTTGGCGAATTCCTCAATGGTCGTGACCAAGGTGAAGGGGACGCCCATGTTCTCCAAAGACCAGGCCACGGACTTGGCGTAAGCTAAACGGCCCTCATAGATCAGGGTTTTTTTGTTTTTCGGATCTTCCACCGAGGCGAAGGGCATGTCTTTAGCGATCTCTTGGGTGATGACCGCGGTGAATAAACTCCCTTGGCCGTATTCGCTTTTTAAGGTGATATCCCCGCCCATGGCGACGCAAAGGCGTTTAATGACGGCCAGCCCCATGATGGAGCCGTCTAAGTCGGCCATGAGGTTGGCCTCATCCGTCTCGTACTCGGAAAAAACATTCCGCTTTTCCTCTTCCTTAATCCCCACCCCCGAGTCGGCCACTTCCATGCTGATGGTGATGTTTTTCCCGTCTTTGGCCAGCTGGGCGATGGAAACGCTGATGTAGCCTTTTTCCGTGTACTTAATGGCGTTACCGAGTAGGGTTAAGAGGATCTGCCGTAACCGGGCCTCATCGCCGGTTAACATATTGGGGATGTTGGCGTCGATATTGGTGTAAAAGCGGATGGGTTTATCCTCGAGCCGGCCCCTAATGATGTTAACCACGTCATAGAAAAGAGACGATAAGTAATAGGTGACCGGGAGTAGCTCAAACCGACCGGACTCGATTTTGGAGATGTCCAGGCAATCGTTAATGACCGATAAAAGGTTAGCCGTGGCTAACTTAATGTTCACGGCGTAGGATTTGGACTCGTTATCCAGTTTCCGCCGCAAAAGTAGCTCCGTCATACCGCTAATGGCGTTCATGGGGGTGCGAATGA
>JAISRZ010000038.1 GCA_031273455.1 Deltaproteobacteria bacterium
AGCAAATAGTCGAGAAGGTTTTGGTCAAGGGCCTGGCTGACCTCCTGGTTGGGGCGCCTTAAGAGGTAAGAGTCCGCGCTTAACCGTTGGTCGATTGTTAGATAGCCAGTTTGGAAGAGGAGGGGCGTCAGCTGGAGATTTTTTATGTCAAGCGCGTTGAGGGACGTTTCGCTCATCTGGGTGGTTTCGGGGAAAGAATAAGACGATCCGCCTTTTTTTAATAAATCTATTAGGAAAGACATCGCGCCCGAGCTAAACCAGTGGGCTGTCAGCTCTTTTGTCGCCAGCGCCTGAATAAGCGAATAAGGGTTCAAGACCCTGGTTTCGCCGTCCCAGGAGTAGCCATCGTAATAGCCGATGATCTCGCCAATTAGGTAGTCAAGGTCGGCCTCAGGCGGCATAAAACCTTTTGATTTATTGTATTCAAGGATATCCGGTAGATACTCCAGAAAATAGCTCCGGAACTCCTCTAAGGTGAAACCGCAAATGGAGTTGTGCGTTGGGTCTAAAGTCAGGTCAGAGAGGTTGTTGAAGCCCGAGAAGACGGAGGCCTTAGAGAACTTGGTGACCCCAGTGACGAAAATTAAGCTAGTTTTGTCATCGTCAGCCAGGGTCTTAATCGACGCATAGAATCTCCTAAGGACTTTTCGGTTTATCTCGGCTTGCGCGGGGTCGCCGAGGACGTCATTTATCGGGGCGTCATACTCGTCAATAAGGATAGCGACGAGATTTTTTTCGCGGGAACAAAGCTTTCTGACCAGCCTGTCCAATATGCCGCCGGGCGAGGAGTTTTCCGCTAAATCCAGATCGGCGAGGCTAAGGCCGTTTTCCTCGGCCGCCCCTTGAAGCTTGTTTATTAGGGAGCCCACCAAGGCGGCCTCGCTGTCGCAATCGCCGCTCACGCTCAACTTCACTACCGGGTATTTTTGGAAGTCGTAATCCGAGGAGTCGATCCAAAGGCCCTGGAAAAGCTCGCGGTTACCTTTTAAAAGATTTTCCAGAGTTCCAATTAAGAGCGATTTACCAAAACGCCTGGGCCGGGAAATGAAATAGCAACCCCCTTTTTTCACGATTGGATAAATATATTTTGTCTTATCCACGTAAAGTAGATCGTCTCTTCTTATTTTAGCGAAATTTTGGCCATTTGACGGAAGTTTTAACATAACATTCCTCATTTTGGCGATATTAATGGGAGCCGCTCTACCTGAACGATATTACTATACCGCCTTCACAGTTCGCTATCTACCATCGCGTCGTGTCGCGCCTTCTCGAAAATAACGGACCTTAGGGCGCCTTTCGCTCAACTTTGTTTCACCTCCGACAAGACTTTAAACATCGCGCTGACTTTCTAGCGACGAAGGGAGTCCATCTAAACCTCCGCCGAAAGGAGAAGACCAAGCGGAAACATTAGGGCCTTAAAGGTGAAACCTAAGTCTTAGCTACCCTCGCCTCCTAATATGAAGAGGATAGCCAAGGCTGAACCAATAGTCAAGAATGATCCTAAATCCCCCAATGAGCCTACAGGGGGCCTTACGCGCCACCCTCGCAAAACAAGGGTCCAAAAGCCCCTAAAACGCCCGCCCGACCGCCAACCGAAAAAGCCCGGCCAAGAGCCTCACCAAGCGCTTGTCATGGCTTAAGGGTCTCAACCAAAGGGAATCTTAAGCTTTCCGAAAGGGTCTCATAGCGAGGCTAACCCCCATTCAGGATCGTTAATTAAAAAAATGGCCTTTTAGCGGGCGGATGGCTAGCCGATAAATCCCTTAATATCCTAAACGGATACTGTAACATTACCTAAGGAAGATGACTCCTTGATGGTTTTGCGGAAACTGATTGTTGTTTTTCAATGGCTTGGGTCAAGTGGTCAATTCTCCAATTTATAGCCCAGGCCAAAGCCTTAGCTTTTTCTTGGCTAATGAGCGGACTTTCTGACATCATATTGAAAATATCCTGATCAATATCAAGAAGAGCTTCAAGGTTTAACCAATTAAAATCCTTAACTAGGGAAATCTGCTCACCATGAGCCCGTCTAAAGCTTTTACAAGGCCCAACGTAGCCAGATTTAATTTCAGTCGCTTGTTCAGTATTCCATAAACAAAGACCATTATCGAATAGAGGAGCGGGACCGATCCATTCCAACGTGTCCACATTCCGAAGAAAACCAAAATTGTTAAAATGTCTATCAATATTGACTATTAAAAAATCCAATACAATCATTTTATCCAAAAAAGAAGATACATTACTGAGGCCATGCGCTACGCAATTAGCGACAAAGCGATCGTAAAATTCATGAAATGGATATTTTCCAGGGGCTATTAATCGAGCGGCGCTGACAAACTCAGTGTCTCTACTCACAAAACAAGGGCAAATTGAGACAGGTCGTTTATTAAACCAACTAAGCCTGTAATCAATATGATCAATACTAAGACGTTCCGCGATTTTACCAGCCACCACTTCATTAAGTGGTTCTTGATAATCAGGTTTAGTCCCACTTTTTATTAGACATCTCACGCCATCAATAATTGTCCATTTTTTCCTGAGATTACCAGTAGTGGTGGTGTCTGGCGTAAATAAATCATATTCATCAGAATCGGTTGGAGTATAATCAAACAAAAAGTTACCAATATCTTCAGAAAAATCGTTATCAAAATAATTAACATTTTCCCAGACAAGATCGCTTTTGAAAGGTTTAATCCAATATTGATCAGATAAAGAAAGGCCTAATCCTTTAACAAGTAAAAAATTGATTGAGCCATGACGTAAATATTGAAGTAGTAACTCTCTGACAAATTCTCGGCTGGCGGGGATGGCCCTTTCTGACCACCAATTATTTAATCGCCCTCTTTCTGGATAACCTTCAACAATCTCAATACCAAGCGGTAGACGCCTTGGATCATATACTTCTTTCACCTCGGCGATCATGAAAACTTGATCATCCATCACAATATGAGCAACCGGATAATTTTTATGCATTAACACAAAATCCATCTTTTAATCTCCGTTATGGGGGCTTGACTCAAGTTAATGAAATCGCGTAGTTATTAATATTTTATAATATTTAAGTAAATAAACAATAAATTTTAGAATAAACAATAAATAAACGCTTGTTTTGAGCTGAATTATTTAAAAAAGGTTTTTACAGAACGACCATAAACATCATACCAAAAAATTTAATCCCCGACCTTACTTTTTTTAATATACGCCAACAATTATCCGAAAGGAATCAGGATGTCTCTGATTTCATCCGGTGAGGTGATTGGCCGTATTTTATCGTTTCCAAGGAATCATTCGCGAAACTCCTTATTATTTAACGTTAAACATGATGTTTGTTTCATAAGTCTTTATTTGTTGATTTTAAGAATTATACGCCGAGGTAATATTGTAACAATTAGCCGCTGGTTAAGTCGAAGGTTTCGTCTCGCTATTAATCCTTGACCTAGCGTTAACGCCTTAGGTGGTGAAAAGGATTAACATTATAAACTTGACTGGTTGACCAAAATAAAATATAATAACTCGCGTAATGGTCAGGGGGCTTTTAGATCTTCAGCGGACTCGGCTCCAGGTCGAACTATCTTCTATAATTCACTAGGAAGCGAGTAGGAGAGGTCCAAGTCATAGCCAGATAAGGAAATGAAATTTGGCCAAGTTTAAGGGCCATACGGGGAAAACATAACTTAACCACGTAAAGACGCCTTAGGTCTAAGGCCTAGCGCTTAAACATTTAGCTATTTTTTCGTTAAAAGCTCAAGGCTAGAAACTTGTTCTTGATTCGATACAGGGGTTTTTGATTTTGGCGAACGGACTACGCGTAAGGCTTAGAAGCGCGAGGTAACTAGGCCAGCTAACTAGGCCAATTAACTAGGCCAGCTAACTAGGCGAGGCTCTCTAAGGCGAGAGAAAAGTTAGGCGCTATCATGAATAGTTACATAATATTTTCAAATGTCAGTGGGGATGACTAAATTATTGTCACATCTAGTCGAAACACAATTGATTTTATATCACATTTTAATCTGAAGCGCTAGATTATGACAGAGCCATATTTATAAATAAAATATATTAGTATATTAGTATTTTAGTAAAACTTTTTCCCTTTAACTTTTGACGTGGCCCCTGTCATTAGGGTTAAAGTCAAAAAAGGATTTATCAATGATATGGGTTATCGGCGACATTCACGGGATGATTTCCCCGTTGGAAAGAATTCTTGAGGCTATCAGCCAATACGCCAGAGACGAGGAGAAGGCGGATAAAGTTATCTTTTTGGGTGACTACACCGACCATGGAAACTACTCCAAGGAGGTTTTAGAAACTCTCATTGAGCTGGATTTGCCAGCGGTTTACTTGGCTGGCAACCATGACGATATGGCTATAAGGTTTTTCCAGAAAACTCCCAGCGACAATTACGATTATGACCATTGGTTCACTCAAGGAGCTTATCAAACCATGATCTCGCTGTTAAGCGACTCGGAAGCTCTGGACAAATTCCAAAACGCCTGGAACGAAAATTTTGGGAGGTTTCATTCTAATGGGCGCGATATACGTCCCAAGGAAAAATACGTCAGGTTTTTTGAGAATTTAACCTACTCTCACGAGGAAACTTTTTTTAAAGGCGATAGCTTACTCCGCTTTAGGTTTTTCCATGGTCTCCCCCGGATTGACCTGCCGCTCGATGACCAAATGTCGGGCGACTTTAACGATTTCCAAAAGTTCTTGGCGACCCCCAGAAAACACGATCTAAGGTTTCCCAGTCTATTTCCCAATAAAGATTTAATTGTCGAAAAAGATGGGCTCGTCAGGCGTTTCCCATACGTCATCCATGAACCTATAGGCGACTATCTGGACCATACGGCCCTTTGGGGCCGGGGATACAATTTTTTTTACTCGTATATCGGCGATGGGGTTATCGTTCACGGGCATACCCCGACCTTGGCTTACCATGAGTATTATAATAATGAAACCACCACGCCAAAAGAATTCGAGCCCATGTTCCTTCGCTATAAACTTGAAAGCCACCTCCCTTTTCTTTTTTCCAAGGACAAAAGGTCTGGTTACGTTAAATTAAAACCAAATCCAGTCAATGGCGACATCGTCAAATTTAACCCTGGGAAACATGGCTTCATCGAGGCCATAAACATTGACACAGGCGCGGTCTACAAAGGCGGGTCCCTCACCGCGTTAGGTCTATCCGAAAGGCTTTTGGCCAAGGGTCATCTCTTGGTGTTAACCACCCTAACTATACCATCGGACGAACCCACGCGGAAATTATTCGAAAACGCGTTGGATAAACCAGAAAGCGCGTTTCCTAAAAATAGCTCGGTAATTAGTCGAATCATTGAGGGCGCGCGATTTAGCCCTCTTCCTGGAGAAGTTTTATACCCCGAATATCCGATGGAAAGAATCTGGTCCTTAAATCGCGAGAAACAGAAACA
>JAISRZ010000061.1 GCA_031273455.1 Deltaproteobacteria bacterium
TCGGCGGGTATTTCCTTCTCCAGCGTTAGGCCCTCTATCTTGGCCAAGACTACCAACATGTTGGACAAGCGCCTCTCCATGGTCGCCACGTCATCGCCAACGGTTTGGTTCATATCCAGCCTTATGACCGGGTAAGGCTGCCAGTCGTAGTCCGATTGGTCAATCCAAAGCCCCTTGAACAGATGACGGCGGCCCCGGAGGATACATTCAAGGGTATTAACCAGAAGAGTTTTCCCGAATCGGCGGGGCCGGGAGAGGAAAAACGGGTCAGGCAGTATAGCGATCTCATACAAAAACTTAGTCTTGTCGGCGTAAAAATTGCCGTTTTGACGGATATTGGCGAAATCGGTCGCGCCAATGCGTAATCTTCTTACGGCCTTATCATTTTTGACCACGATGGAAGTGGTCGCATCCTTTGGCGAATCGTCCATGTTAGCGTCCTAAGGTTGAAAGGAAATAGTTAGTGGAGCTTGACGCGGCTAACCGTCATTAGTCTATTCGTTTAATAGTATAACTATTTTTACGCTTTTTTCCCAATTAAACAATTAAAACTCGCTAAACGCTAAAAAGGGGCTCTGGGTTGAGCTTGGTCCTCGTTTAGTCGCTTAGTCGAGGTGGATAAGGAGTTGGGCGCGTCAGGGGGTAAATCCTACAGCCACGATCTTAAGAGCGAAAGCCAGGCGATTAAGCTCAATATTGTATGTTTTTAAAATTATTATTAAATATTATTAATAATTAGCGTATTTATTATTCCGTAAGCTATAAAACCCTTAGGGTGAACGCTTACAAAACGTCAATCTCAAATTCAGCCATATTAAGCCAGCTCGCATGTTTAGATGTATGATAGAATACTATTTTTTGTAATAAAATACCTGATTTTTTATTTTATAACATATCGTAAAATGCTTTTTTAAAATTAGTCTTTAAATTATCGAGAACAAGATAAACTTATTTGGTCATTGAATATAAATCTTAGACAATATGTTCAACAAAAGTGATAAAATCTGATTTAGTTCGTCTGTTAGTGACTTTAATGAAATGTTTACCTCCCTTGGGCTCAACATCAACAAAAAAATAACAAGTCACATTAAGTACATATTCATAATCAATCTTCTCTAAAGACACAGGTACCATATGTATAGGCGGTTTATTAGGGGAGTTAACCAATATTCGCTTACTTTTTTCGTCAATACAAATCACAGGATTACGTTTATCATATTCTAAAGAGTATAAATCAATGATGTTATACATCCTGTTTCGGTATTCATCTGTTAAGTCCCCGATGCGCCACATTTTACAACGCTATGGTTTCAAGGCGTTTTTTTTAGAGCCCTGCGAACCGTTTCGCGACTTATAGAGCCAACGTTGAATTGTTTATCAGCCTCCTGAGCCAACAATCTAACAGTCCATCGCGCCCTTCCTTTAGGGGGCGCGGAGTGGGCTAAAGCGGTTACCCGCGCTATGGCATCATCTCCATATCGCCTGGGTTTACCCGAGCGTTTATCATCATATAAGGCCTTATTAAGACCTTCTTCAATATACGCCTTTCTGGTCCTCCAAATCGTTGTCCGACCAATTTTGAGCACGCTCACCAATTCATCTTCTTTTACCCCTGAATCCAGACCTGAAAGGATTAAAGCTCTTTTTAGCTCCCGAGAGGAGTGTTGACCTTTTGATATTATATCCTGAACGACTTTTCGGTCAACGACTGACAGAACTAATTCAGTTTGGCGCATGTTTCCCTCCAAAAAGTAGGCGTACGCTAAATCATAATGTTTTAAAATTAATATGTCAAGGTAACTAGATTTAGATATTTTATTCAGCGTCAAATGGATTTTCCGCTTCCACCCAGAAATCAGGATATCTCTGATTTTATCCGGTGATGTGACTTGACGTCTTTCATCGTTTACAAGTAATCATTCGCTAAACTCATTATTATTTTACGTTAAACATGAAGTTTGTTTCGTAAGTCATTTATTTGTAAATTTTAAGAATTATACATCGAGGTAATATAGTAACTATTCGCCGCTGGTTAAGTCGAAGGTTTCGTCTCGCAACAGTTTCGTCTCGATATTAATCCTTGACCTAGCGTTAACGACTTTGGTGGCGAAAAGGATTAACATTATAAACTTGACTGGTTGACCTAAATAAAATATAATAACTAGCGTAATGGTCAGGGGGGCTTTTAGAGCTTCGGCGGACTCGGATCCGGGGCGAACTATCTTCTATAATTCACTAGGAAGCGAGTAGGAGAGATTGGTCCGAACCATCGCCAGATAAGGGAATGGAATTTGGCCAAGTTTAAGGTTCTTACGGGGAATACCCAACTTAACCGCGTAAAGACGCCTTAGGCCTAAGGCTTAAACATTTAGCGTTTTTTTCGTTAAAAGCTCAAGGCTAGAAACTTGTTCTAGCTTTAACAGGGGTTATAGATTTTGGCGAACTGACTACGCGTAAGGCTTAGAGGCGCGAGGTAAGTAGGCGAGAGAAAAGTTAGGCGCTATCATGAATAGTTACATAATATTTTCAAATGTCAGTGGGGATGACTGAATTGTTGTTACATATTGTCTAAACACAATTGATTTTCTAGCGCATTCTAATCTGAAGCGCTAGATTATGATAGAGCCACATTTATTAATAAAATATATTAGTATTTTAGTAAAACATTTTCCCTTTAACTTTTAACGCTCCCCGGTCATAAGGGTCAAAGTCAAAAAAGGATTTATCAATGATATGGGTTATCGGCGACATTCACGGGATGATTTCCCCGTTGGAAAGAATTCTTGAGGCTATCCGCCAATACGCCAGAGACGAGGAGAAGGCGGATAAAGTTATCTTTTTGGGTGACTACACCGACCATGGAAACTACTCCAAGGAAGTTTTGGAGACTCTCATTGAGCTGGATTTGCCAGCGGTTTACTTGGCTGGCAACCATGACGATATGGCCATAAGGTTTTTCCAGAAAACTCCCAGCGAAATTTACGATTATGACCAATGGTTCACTCAAGGAGCTTATCAAACCATGATCTCGCTTTTAAGCGACTCGGAAGCTCTGGACAAATTCCAAAACGCCTGGAACGAAAATTTCGGGAGGTTTTCTTCTAAGGGGCGCGATTTTCGTCCCCAGGAAAAATACGTCAAGTTTTTTGAGAGTTTAACCTACTCTCACAAGGAAACTTTTTTCCAAGGCGATAGCATACTCCGCTTTAGGTTTTTCCATGGTCTCCCCCGGATTGACCTGCCGCTCGATGACCAAATGTCGGGCGACTTTAACGATTTCCAAAAGTTCTTGGCGACCCCCAGAAAACACAATCTAAGGTTTCCCAGTCTATGTCCCAATGATGATTTAGTTGTCGAAAAAGATGGGCTAGTCAGATCTTTCCCATACGTCATCCATGAACCTATAGGCGACTATCTGGACCATACGGCCCTTTGGGGAAGGGGATACAATTTTTTTTACTCGTATATCGGCGATGGGGTTATCGTTCATGGGCACACCCCAACTTTGACTTACCATAAAAATTATAATAGTGAATCCACCACGCCAAAAGAATTCGAGCCCATGTTCCTTCGCTATAAACTTGAAAGCCACCTCCCTTTTCTTTTTTCCAAGGACCAAAGTTCGGGTTACGTTAAATTAAAACCAAATCCAGTCAATGGCGACATCGTTAAATTTAACCCTGGAAAACATGGCTTCATCGAGGCCATAAACATTGACACCGGCGCGGTCTACAAAGGCGGATCCCTTACCGCGTTAGGTCTATCCGAAAGGCTTTTGGCCAAGGGTCAGCTCTTGGTTTTAACCACCCCGACTATACCATCGGACGAACCTACGCGGACATTTTCCGAAAACGCGCTGGACAAACCAGAAAGCGCGTTTCCTAAAACAAGCTCGGTAATTAGTCGAATCATTGAGGGCGCGCGATTTAGCCCTCTTCCTGGAGAAGTTTTATACCCCGAATATCCGATGGAAAGAATCTGGTCCTTAAATCGCGAGAAACAGAAACA
>JAISRZ010000093.1 GCA_031273455.1 Deltaproteobacteria bacterium
GGATGTGATGAACCAATTCGCGGAAGACTTATTAGGCGATTATTATTTAGCCAAGTTAGAGGCGGTCAGAAGATAGGAGCAAGCCAAAGCTGAGGAGGCCATAAAAGCCGAAAAAGCCAGGGTTGATGTCGAAAAAGCCAGGGCTGACGCCGAAAAAGCCAGGGCTGACAAGTTAGAGTCCGCTTTAAACGGATTGGTCGGTAATAAACTGTAAATACTAAACATGTAATAGATATTTTAAAAGTCTCCAGGCCTCATATAGCGCTTCCAAAATTGAGATCAGCGATTTTTTTCAAGAATGAGTTAACGAATCGCTATGATATTAGAGGCGCCTTCGCGCTTCCATCTCATTCCTGAGCCACACCCGCGCCGCTTAATTAACGTTTTACAAGCGGCCTCGGTAACGCCACTCCCAATCGGGCGATTGTTTGTCCTCTCTCGCCGGTAGTTGGGTTCTATCTTTTTGGTTGTTGAGATAAACTAGAACTTTTTGGACTTCTTCTTTTGATGGATTCTTTCAAAATTTTCCTTATTTCTAACTCATCAATCAGCGAATCAACGCTGTTGTTAGAGTATTTTATCTTATACCGCCAATAGTCAGACCATTCCTCTCGGTCTTCTCTTTTTTTGGGGAAAAGAGCCTCCGCCGCTTTATTCACATAAGTCTATAAATGATAAAAATCAAGAAGTTGAGTGTCAGTCCTTGAATCCTAAAAAGCCCAATTCGCGGCTACCCCAGCGGCGATTCCTTGTACTGTGACCTTCGGGCGCCTAGCTTTAGCCAGGTTCACGATCAAGCCGTTCTAAACCCTCTTGGCCTTATTCTGGAGCCTCGCCAGCGTATATGGCGTGAAGTCGCTCCCCAACTCTATCAATAAGGCTTATAACGCCAACCATAGTTTCTCTATACGAGAAATGTTTCACACATTTAGTAAAAATGATAGTTGTACCAACTAAACTAACATATATAGAAGATATATCTACTACATTAATACCCTATAAACCTAAATAAACGCATTTATATTCTATTTCTTGAGCTAATCCGCTAACAATGTCAGAAAGTAATTTAATATAGTCCCGGCTAATCGGTCGCCTATGATTTTTTGGCGAAATCCGTTTCCACGGTTGTTGGGCGTATTACCCAGTTTGAACGATACCATTTTCGCTAAGGAGCGGAGTTGAGTTGAGAATCAGACCAGTTTTTTTCCTCTAGGAACAAAAGTTTTACCACCCTTAGCCACCCTGGTGGTGTGGACAGCCTTTGAAGGTTAACGGAACCTAAAGAAGTCTGGTAAGCTTGATTTTATTCCTTGTGAAAAGCTTTTACATAAGGAATATTATGGCGCCTTAGGCTTTTTCTTTTATTTCAACTTATTGACTAAAGATAGTCTTAACGCGATTACGCGACTATTGTTAATCTTATCAGTCATACTTATACCGCCAAAGGTTTCAAGACGCTCTGTAAACTAGATCAAAGAAAATATATGGTTGATCTGAAGAGCGCAAAAGAGCGAAAATAGTCAATTAGCCTAGAAAAAATTTTCATGGCTCCTGAAAATTTTCATTACATAACTGGAAAATGTATCTTTATTTATTTCCACCGCCTAAGGTTTAGGTTTAGAGAACCCACCTAACCGCCTAAAACGGCCCTAAGACCTTTGGCTGGGCGGTAGGCGCAACTATCGCCTTTGGCCCCCAAAAACCTCTAGCGCCCCTTTTTCCAGCGAAAATGGGCCAGTCTAAGTTGATGTCTAGGTGGATATCTAATGGGAGGTGGGTTCCGGTTTAAGGCGCCTTTAGGGCGCCTTAAACCCATTAAGCCCAAAACTTAATGGCCATAACCTAACCGCTAGCCTTTGAATATCATTCTCAATTTCCCTATAATGGCTCCTGGTCGCCTTTATTTTCTGACCAATGACGCGACCTTAAGGTTATGGTTAAAGGATAAGGCGCTTAACGGCTCAAGGCTTAACTTTTTTAGGCTCTAAACGGGGCTTATTGACCGGTTTAATGGACGGAGGGTGGATTTTTGCGAACCCGGTCCTTTACCTCTTGGAGAGTTCTTCTCCTCGTTTTCTTTATGGCTCTGGCCGTTGAGCTCTTAATTTTACTGTTTCTTAGCCTAACCGAAGACGCCTTGGACCAAAAGCTGGGCCAAGCCCATTTAATCGCCGCCTTAGCCCGGCGGATCAACGCTTTAGGCCCCGAAAAGACGGCCATTTTTTTTGAGTTTCCGCCTCCCAGCGGCGGGGAATTGTGGTTAGAGGACGATCAAGGCCGGGTCTTAATGGGGCGGCCTAATCCGGCCTTCGCCTTGGCCAAAAGGGTCACTTTAACCGTCAAAAAAACCGTCTATAGCGATCTCACGGTCTGGGAAACCCCGGAAATGACCTTAACCCGGGTCCCGATCCACTTAGCGGGCCGCCAGCTCTTCCTCTTTCAGACGCAAAAAGACTTTTGGCGCTTAACCAAAGGCGACCACTTTGTCCAAGGGTTTGTCTGTCTAGTCTTAGTCTCCAGCGTCATGTCCTTATGGCTTCTCAAAAAGGCCTTTAAACCCCTATCGCTTTTGGAAAACGATCTGGTCCCCTTAACCAACGGGGATTTAAGCGGTCGGGTCGTGGTCGCTGGCCAGGGGGTGATCCCTAAGATCGCCCAAGGAGTCAACCAGTTGGCCCAAGCCGTGGCCCGGCGCGAGGACGACCTCGAGGCCTTAACCAAGGTCTTGGCCCAGAGCCGGGCCATTTTAGGTGGCTCGCGTTTAACCGCCGGGTTATTGGAGGAAGCCTTAATAACTGGGGACACGGCCGCGGGCTTAGAGCGCTTGGGGGCCTTAGGCGGGGCTTTAAGCCGCTTGGACCGCTTAATGTCGGAGATCCTTTTGCTCCAGAAGCTTTCTAAAGGAAGCGAATCCTTTCGCCAAGAAAAGGTCTCTTTATCGGCCTTGGCCTTTGAGGTCTCCGTTAAGCTTAGGGAGGTTATTGGGCCCCAAGCCTTGGTCGCCAAGGTGACCTCCGAGCTTTTTATCCACGGGAACTATGAGCTAACCGAGATCTTAATCGCCCGACTTTTAGACCAAGCCTTAGCCTTAACCCGCGATTACCCGGTGGTCTTGGCTTTGGAAAAGGCCCCTGGCCAGACGATCCTCTCGGCTGAGCTTAAAAACCCCGAACTTTTTTTGGAGGACCTGGAAGGGCTTTTCTGGCTCCGCCCCAAAAACGGGGCGGAAATCGATCCCGGGTTAGCCCTCGTCCGGGAAATCGCCGCTTTTAGTGGGGCCAAGATCCAAACTCAGCGCTTAAAGGACAAAGAGAGCTTAGTTATCGCCGTCCTTTACCCTAACCCCTAACCTCCTACCCTAGACCCCAAACCCAAGCCTAAGGTTAAGGGGCCTAACCGGCCCCCAACTCTAAACCTAAAGGTTAAAGCCCTTAATTACCTCTTAATAAATACTTATAGACTAGCTATAGCCTGTCTATTAACCAAAAATTTGACCATTATGGCCCTTTTAATCCAACTACCCCGGCCTAGATCGGGCTAAGGCGCCTTAACTAGCCTTAAGCCCTTGGCCCTTTAAGGCTATAATAGCCTGGGGGAGGGTTTCGCCTTAAGGTTATTTTGACCCTCTTTTATTTCGGTTTTATCGTCTAAATCATAGTGGTATAATGGCTAAATTACCTGGAACGCGGCTTTATCGCTTTTTAGGGTCATTATCCGGCGGAGTTATGTATGTCCAAATTCTGCGTCAAGTGCGGCGTCAATATTAGTCCCTTAACCGGGGCCATGGAGCAGAATCCAGCCAAGCTGGAGCAGTTGCGGAAATGGAACGTTTTTGTGCCCGAGCCCATCTGCGTCAGTTGCTTTAGCCAGTATCTGGCTCAGGCCGAGGCTCGTTACGGGGATGACTTTGTTTATGAGGAGGATCCCCCGGCCGAGTTTATCCGCAATCTGCGTCTCCAGATCGATCGGTTGGCGGTTTTCACCTTTAACCCTTTTAACGAGGAAGGGGCTTATAAAAACCTCGGCTTGGTCTCGGGCTACGCCACCATTGGCACGGGCTTATTGACCAGCGTGGTTTCCTCTTTAAACGACTTTTTGGGCGAGGACTCCCAGATCTATAACGACAAAATGTCCGAGGCCGAAGCCGTCTGCCTCCATAAGCTTAAAACCCGGGCCCATTCCATGGGGGCCACCGCGGTCATTGGCCTATCCGTCTCCTTCACCGAGCTGACCAGCGGGCACGGCATGCTAATGATTGGCATGATAGGCACCGCCGTTAGCACCCGCTAGACATGGCTTCTTGGCTCGCTAGCCTGGCCCTGGGGCTTATTCAGGGTTTAGGGGAGTTTCTGCCCATCTCGTCCTCCGGGCATCTGGTTTTAGCCCAAGCCCTTTTTGGCTTAACCCACCCGGAACTAGTCTTTGACCTGGTCCTCCACTTAGGGACCTTAATGGCTATCTGTTATTTTTACCGTTCGCCCTTACAGAGCCTTTTTCTGGAGTTAAAGCTCTTGCCCGCGGCCTTAATCAGCCCGGCCAAGATGACTAGCTATTACCGCTTAAGGCCGGATTTCCATTTGGGGATCTTAATCATCGTGGCCTCCGTCCCCACGGCTATTTTTGGCTTATTGTTTTTTGACTCCCTAGAAAGCATGTTTTCCGCCCCCAAAGCCGTGGGCGGGGCTTTATTGACCACCGGGGCCTTTTTGGCGGCCACCCGGTTCGCCCCCCAGCCTTACGCCCTAACCGAAAGAAGCTTAACCATTAAAATGGCTTTAGCCATTGGCCTGATCCAAGGGTTAGCCATTGTCCCGGGCCTTTCCCGGAGCGGTTTAACCATTGGTTTGGGCCTTTTTTTAGGCTTAGAGCAGTCTTTAGCCGCCCGGTTCTCTTTTTTACTGTCCATTCCGGCTATTTTGGGCGGCTTGATCTTAAGCTTATCCAAATCCCTAGCCAGTTCCTTTAGTTTCTGGGAGCTAGCGGTCGGCTTTTTAACCGCTGGGTTAGTGGGCTACTTTTCCTTATGGCTATTAGTCCGGGTGGTTAAACCTGGGCGGCTGGCTTATTTTGCGCCCTGGTGCGTTCTGGTTGGTCTTTTGGCCTTTTTTATGTAAATTATGGGCTACTTATCCAAAATATTAACCATCGAGCGGGCGGTTAGTTTACGGGCTGACCTAAAGGCCGCCGGGTTACCGGTGGTCATGACCAATGGTTGCTTTGACCTATTGCATCCTGGTCATTTAAGGTACCTAGAAGAGGCCCGGAATTTGGGCGAGTATTTAATCGTGGCTTTAAACGATGACGCTTCCATCGCCCGTCTTAAAGGCCCCACTAGGCCCATTAACCCCCAAAACGACCGGGCCGAGGCTTTAGCCGCTTTAGAAATGGTGAATGGGGTGATCTTCTTTTCCGAGGACACCCCTTTAAACGTTATTGAGCTCATTCAACCGGACATCTTGGTTAAAGGGGGCGATTACGCCCCCAAAGACATTGTCGGGGGAATAGAGACCGTCCAAAGGGGCGGGGTGGTTCGGTCCTTAAGCTTAGTTCAAGGTTATTCCACCTCCAAGCTGATCCAAAGAATTCGGGATTTGGAGGGTCAGTAGTCGCCGTGGCTAGGCCCACCCAAGACTTCTACTCCATTCTAGAGTCACCGCCTGACGCCACCCCGGAGCGTTTACGGGCCGCCTACACCCGCTTAGCCAAAAAATACCATCCGGATCTAAACCCCCATAAGCCTGAGGCCGCCGAGCTTTTTAAACGGGTCACCGAAGCCTACGCGGTCTTACGCGACGCCGAATCTAGGGCTCGTTACGACCGCTTAAGAAATAAGCTTAAAACCGCCTTTGAAAGGGCCCAGAAAGCCAAAACCGCCGCCAAAACCGCCGCCAAAACCGGCCCCAATTTCGGCCCCAATTCCAGCCCAGAACCCGGGCGGTTCAGCCATAAAAGGCCAACTAGCCCCAATGATTCTAAGTCGGGAAAAGGGCCAAAAACGTCCGAGTCGCAAAGCGCTCGGAAAGACGAGGCCCCGAAGAAAACTAGCGTCTTTACCGAACCCTTAAAAGGCGGCCCTAAAGCCCAAGCGAACTCTGGGGCTAAACCCAACGGAGCGGGCCCGGCTAAAAAGGCGGGCGAAAGACCCGAATCTAGCCCTAAACGCGGCCCGACCGCCGCCAAAGTTGACCATGAGCCTTTAAAAGATAACCCCCCGAAACCGGACCCAGCCGCCTTAAAAGCGACTAATAAGTCCGCCGCTCGACCCAACCAGGGTTGGGCGTTTAAGGGGCCGAAATCTAAAGACTCTAAGGACCCTAAGGCCGAGCGACCGACCCGGATCCCCACTGAGGGGTTATTTTCCCGGGTTAAAAAACTAGCCCGCCAAATCTTCACTAAACCTTTGGCCCCGTTTAGCGAAGAATCCTCCTCGGACATAGTTTACCGCATCGCTATCTCCCCTTTGGCGGCCAAAACCGGGACCACGGTTTCCATTAGCTACTTACGGGACGCTAACCAACCCCAACGCTTGGAAATCCACATCCCCCCGGGGGTTAAAGATCAAGCCCAACTGCGCTTAGCCGGTCAAGGAAACTTAGGGCCCAACCAAACTCGCGGGGACCTGGTGCTCAACGTTAGCGTTATGGGGTAAAAGGCCCTTAAACAACTAAACCCATTAGTTGGCCAAAATATCCTTTAGTTTCTAAACGTCAAACCTTTAAGCCGCTTAAAGGGGCCAAAAGCCCCCACCCTTGCGCCATTTTTGGGGCTAATTAAAGGTTTAAGGTTTTTTAGGGGTCATTTAGTTTTTGGAGTTTACCATGACCTTAAGCGTCGCCCTCATTCTAGTCATTGGCGTCCCTCTAACTTTATTAAGCTT
The DNA here is from genome assembly GCA_031273455.1 of Deltaproteobacteria bacterium. Classification (GTDB taxonomy): domain Bacteria; phylum Desulfobacterota; class Desulfarculia; order Adiutricales; family Adiutricaceae; genus JAIROO01. The sequence continues at coordinate 6,878 of JAISRZ010000093.1, forward strand.
AGGGTTTTTTCTTTTGTGCCTTAAACTCCACCGGGCCCAGGGCAATGATCTCAAAATCGAGACTTTGATCTCGGTCACCAAAAGTCTGGAGGAGGACTTAAACGAGCTGGAAAACCGGCTGGCCGCTTTGGAGGTTATCACCATTGGCGTGGAAACGCGGGGCCGAGCTTACCACCAATAACCTTTAACCCAAAAAAAAACGGCCTTTAAACCCAGATAGGTAAAAGGGCCGTCTTTTTTATTAGACGTTTTATGGTCAATAGACCTAAATTAGATGTTGTCTTAAACCGTCAATTAACCCGTTTTATTAAGCCAGAGGCTTAAATAAGCCTTTAAATGCCATCGCCAGACAAACCTTGAGTATCGGAAAAACGCTCTTTTTGGAGCCGCTCGATCTGCGATAGACGCCCCTTTTTAAAAACCAAAATCACTTGACCAAACTCCAAACCTTTTAAGGCTTGGGTGATCTTGTCTTTTAAAGCTTGGGCCTTTAAGCCTTCGGTTTTTAGCCCGAGATTCCGGTCCAAAAGATCCTCCGGGTTAAAGTTTTCCTTCCGTTCCACTTGAACCACCCGGAAATTTTGGGTGATTAAAACTATCTGGCCATGATAGGTTTTTTTGACCAGCTGGATCAATCCTTCCAGGGTCGCCGGGTCAAGGCCCGGGTTGACGGATTTGTTCATGATGATCTTCTCTTTTTTCCTCTCTCCGCTCATCGCCTTAAGCCGCTAACGCGCTCTAGTTGATGGTGGGACGCGTCTCCTCGGTATGACTGAAGTCGCCCCGCTCCACGCGCGAGCTAATGCCAGCTAACATCTCCAAAACCACGTTGGATGGCAATTCGTTACAGAGGCGGATGACTGAAATGGAGAGAAGAACGCTCGGCAACAACTTTATGCCATTAACGTCCCCGTAACGGCGCAATTCGTCCTCGATCCGCTCCAGGGCGAAAAAAAGTTGTTTACTGATTCGCTCCAAGGCTTCCATTTCTTCCAGCATAGCGCTCCTTTGTTGGATAAAGCCATTTATTTTTTAATTAGCCAGACCCTGGAAAAAAACCTTCGAGCCTGGCCAATAATCTGGCGGTCATTAAGGGGCCTAAACCCCATTAACCCCCATTATAGCCTATTCAAGAGGATATCCCTAATACCTTTAACCCTAAGCCGTAAGGCGTTAGGCTCGCCCAAGGACCTAACTAGACCGCTTAATATTTGACATCCGCTGGCTCAACCGTCATTATTGAGCCATAATTTGGCGAACGATTTTGACGCTTTATAAGACGCGCTGACCCCTAGCCGTTGCGCTCTATTTAAAATTAATAAAGACGCGACCTTATTTAGCTAACGGCTTTTAATGACATAATGGCGCAAATAATCATTATAAAGCCATTAAATAATTAAATTTAAAACTCTAATAATGGCGTTAGCGGCTTATATACAGCTAAACAGAATAAATATCTTTTATTTTAACAATCTGAAAATTTTTTTAACTAAAAGACTCCCCTAACGAGCCTTAACCTATTTTTGAAGACGTTACCCCTATGACTGACTCCAAACTTTTACACCAAGAAGCCTTAGCCTTAATCCCAGGCGGGGTCAATAGCCCAGTTCGGGACTGCCAAGCCGTGGGGACCCAACCGAAGTTCGTGGCGTTAGGCCAAGGGGCTTATATCTGGGACGTGGAAGGCCAAAAATATATTGATTTCGTGGGGTCTTGGGGGCCTTTAATCTTAGGTCACGCCTACCCAACGGTAGTTGAGGCCATTATTAAAGCCGCCCAAAAAGGCTCCACTTACGGGGCCCCCACCGAAGGCGAAACGCGTTTAGCTGAGCTTATTAAGCTTCATATGCCGAACGTCCCCACGGTTAGGCTAGTTAGCTCGGGGACGGAAGCGGCCATGTCGGCCATCCGTTTGGCCCGGGGTTTCACTGGCCGGGAAAAAATAGTTAAATTCGCGGGCTGTTACCACGGTCACGCCGATAGCCTACTTGTGGCCGCGGGGAGCGGTTTAACCACCTTAAGTTTACCCTCTAGTTTAGGGGTCCCGAAAAGTTTAGCCGCCTTAACCATCGTGGCCCCGTATAACGACCCGGAAAGCTTAAAGAAAATCTTTGAAGCGGAAGGCCAGAACATCGCCGCCGTTATCGTGGAGCTAATCGCGGGCAATATGGGTTTAGTCTTACCTAGCCCTGACTTTATCGCGGCCTTAAAAACCCTACCTAAAGCCCATGGGGCCCTTTTAATCGCCGATGAGGTCATCACCGGCTTTCGGGTGGGTTTAGGCGGGGCCCAAGAGTTATATGGGCTAAAGCCGGATTTAACCGTTTTAGGTAAGATTATTGGCGGGGGACTCCCTTTAGCGGCTTTTGGGGGACCCCAAGAAATAACCAGCTTTTTAGCCCCCCAAGGCGGGGTCTATCAAGCTGGGACTTTATCCGGTAACCCACTAGCCGTGGCCGCCGGGATCGCGACTTTAGAGACCTTAGCCGCTAACCCGAATATCTATAGCCAAATGGCTTCTTTAACCGAAACTTGGACCAATGGGCTAACTAAAATTTTTAAAGACCATAACTTATCGACTTTTTTAACTAGTAAGGGGAGCGCCTCCACGGTTTTCTTTAACCAAGGCCCAGTTTATAACCTGGAAACGGCCTTAAAAAGCGACCTTAAAGCTTATGGGGCTTACTATCGGGCCATGCGCGACCAGGGAATCTGGCTCCCGCCCAGTCAGTTTGAGACCACCTTTTTGTCGACCGCCTTTACCCCGAAGATCGTTAACGCGGCTTTGGAAATAGCCGCGTTGGCCGTTAAAAAGGCCTTTTCTTAAGCCTCCAGCTTTTGACAGCGCCATCATAAATAAGCCCGTAACCTTAGCTGGAACGGGCTTTTTTTTGGCTAAACTTTAGCCGTCACTTAAAGGTTTTTACCCCATAGACGCGAAAACCGGCCAAAAGGCCGGTTTTTCGCGTAGGGTTTAGGCCAAAATTAGATATCCAACCAGCTGGCGCTAAAGAGGGAGTGGCCTAAAACGACCTTAGCCGTTTTGACCACGTCAACTTCCTCTTTTTTGAGGTCGCTGTAGTCGTATTCTTTCCCGTCCATGACGCCGTAAACCAGATCGACAAACCAGGGGCTCTTGCCTTGGGCTAGATCCATGATGTCCTTATCAAAGGCGTCCACGATGGAGCTGTACATGCCCTTGCGAGCTAACATGCACATATACACCTGGTTCAAAATCGGCCGCAGATGATCCGGGTTGCCGTTGGAGATATTGGATAAACCATTGGTTGACCGGCAAACGCCGCCTTCCTCAATGGCCCCAACGATATCCGGCAGCATCTCAAAAAACTCCAGGTTGTTCATCAGCTGATCTTGCTGAATGTTGACTGGGGTGATGATGGGATCAACCCAAGCGCTGCCAACCGGAATGCCCAAGCCTTGGGCGTGCATCAAGAGCTCCGTGGTCAACTCGGCCCTTTCATTGGCGTCCCGAGCCATGCCATTGGGGCCCCACATGAGGGCCACATAGTAGCAACCGAACTCCTTAACCAAAGGCAGAAGGACTTCGTAACGCTCCGGGCGACACATAATGGAGTTAATTAAGGGGGTCTTCTTACAGACCTTGAGCCCAGCGGCGATGGCGTCCATGTTGGTGGTGTCCAGAACGATCGGAATTTCCGTGGTCACTTCCTGAACAATCCCCACCACCCAAGGCATAAGCTCCGCCCCGTTCTTGCGAGCGGGTCCGAGGTTAATGTCGATCCAGTCGGGTTCCGTTTTAACCAGAGCCTCAACCATGTCCCGGACGGGCTTGGGATCCTTGGCCTTAAAAGCGGCGCCAATCTTCTTGTTAATAACGTTGAGATTCTCAGCGATAGTAACCATGTAAGTTTCAGCCATATAACAATATCCTCATTGACAACGACCAGCTTTCGTCAGTCGATAAAGTAAACCTAAAGTAAGGACAGGCGAAATCCAGCGATGGCCGTTACTCGACCTTGAATTCCTTTAGGAACTTGGTCAAATGGGCCGCCTCGCGGGGACCAATGGCCACTTTCCAGCCTGGCAGTTCCTCTTCCATATCACCAGAGATGGCCGCCGCGTAACCGGGAATAATAACGGACTTGTGTTTAATCTTGTCCACAATGCCGCTACGTTTCAGGATAAACTGGCCAACGTCATCGCCGGAAAACTTGCCGGCGGCCCAAGCGGTCAGAACGGAAAGGCCTTCGGAGTCTTTAATCAGGAGCCAGCTGGGCACCCGGCTCGCCTCCACTTCGCCAGAAACGATAAAGTAGGTCAAAGAGAAATTGGTCGTGACCAGAACTGGGCTGTTCTCGTCCGGATCGTTGATCGGGTAAATGCCCTCGGTCTGGGTCATCGGGCGCTGCGGATCGGTGAAGATGTTTAAGCGCTGCAAAAGAAGCGGGAAGACCACGGCCCCGTCCAAATCCGACAAAACGACGATACCGGCGTATTTGGCCACCAAGCTAGCCGCCACGGCCACCTGGAGAGCTAAGGAGTCGGTAATCTCATTGGGGAAGGTAATCGTGCCATAGCCATAATCCCGGTTCTGAGCCACTAAAGCCGCCCGGCGCAAAGCCACCGAGTCTTGGACGACTTTTTTGGGCGTCCGAGCGCCCGTGTCAATCACCAGATCTTTAACCCCAGCCTCGTTTAAGCCCTTGGTTAAGACAGCCACTTCGTCCAGATCTTTGGCTTTGAGCCAAACCGGGACTTTAGCCGCCACGGCCACCGCGGCCACGTCTTTGTAGTTGGCGACCGTCGCCGGGCCGATTAAGGGATTTTTCCCCGCCAAAGCTTCGGTGGCCGCCTTTAAGGCGCCAGCGTCCTCGCTATAGAGAATCACGGACAAATCGCTGTTGTCCACCACCGCTTTGGCCGCCGCGGCCAAATTGGCGCCGCCTTTAACAATGGCCAGCTCTGGCCGTAAATTCAGGCCTACCCGGTTATACTGCAAAGCCTGCCATCTTTTGACCTTGGCCGCGATATCGCCGGGGCTCAGGGTGTCTTCAATAAGCCCGCCAATAGCGGTGGGGTTAAAAAAGGTCTTCTCATGACGATACTGGACCGTCTCGCCGCCAACCTTAAACGCCGTGTCCCCGTAACCGACCGTGACTGGCCGAATTGGCGGGGCCGAGGCCGCGGAAAGCTTCTCCCTGGACTCATCTGAGACGTCCGGGCACTTTTCCAGCTCAGCCTTGCCCGAGGCCAGGTTCATGGCGAAAGCCAAGCAGGTCGGGGACCCGCACTTTTTGCAGTTTGTTCCTGGCAAAAGTTTAAAAATTTGAATTCCGGTCAGAGCCATTGGTAACTCCTAAAAATCCGCCAGCTTTAGCCTGGCTCCATGATGTGACCGCCAGGCCAAGACCAAAAAATTTGGGAAGGTCTTATAGCGGCGGGATTTCCAAGTAGCCCACGTTAGGCCTATTTTGGGTTAGGTCCGCGCGGGGTAAGTTTGGGGCCCCTATTTGGGGATAGAGGCCCCAAGCGTCAAAGGTTTAGCCGAACAGAGACTCCATTTCCAAAGCCGGATGCTGCTTTTCCGTGAGGAAGGGCAGAATTTCCTCTTCGGTGAGGCCCACGGACTCGTCCGCGATGCGGTCGACTAGATCCGGGATCCCGAGCTCAGCCCCGCGCTTCAGGAGGTTATCCCGAAGTTCGTCTTTTAGAGCCTTGGGCATCCAGACTAGCCTTTTGAGGCCACCATCGCCCACCAAGAACTTCTTCTGGATGATGTTGTACTTGGAGTGACCGACAAAGCCCGGGGCTTGGTTGCCGCCGCCCATGGTGCCAGCCAGGGTGGAGAACTTCATGCCGCTGGGGGTTTCCCCGGTGTAATCCCGGTTGACCGTCATAATGCCGTTGCAAGAAGGTAAAACCGCGGCGATGCACTCGCAACAGCCGCAGGTGGTCATGGGGTCGTTCATGAGGCTGTAGAAACAAACGTTGGTGACCGCTTGCCGGGAGGCCTTCTCGATGAACTCGTTGGCGCCCTTAAAGATCCCCAGTTTGGTGTCCATAACCTCACCCTTCTCAATGGGCTGGTTGGGCCCGGTGGGGTTAATCTCGAAACTGGCTTTGCAGTCCATCCAGTTGTAAGCGCCGCAAAGACCGGTCCGCTCCGGGGAGACCACGCAGACGTGGTTGGGGGCGAAGCTCTGGCACAGGGTGCAGCTGTAATAGGTGTCCGTGCCCTCATCGGTCATGTTCTCCACGCGAGCGTCGCGGACCACGTAGACCTTGCGGGCCTTGTCGCGCATTTCCTCAGCTTGCTTGGGGTCGGTGTACAGCTTGACTTGGAGTTTATCAAAGACCGCGCCAAAATCCTGGTGGAGTTTAGCGTGGAGAATGGTGCCAATGTGCTTAATGGTCAGTCCCTTGGCCACGGCGTCTTTAGAGACCCGAATCATGCCAATGTCGCGCTGGCCAGTGTGCATCATGCCTTGGGCGTAGTTGACCAAGTGGTGGACTTGCCGCTCCAAGATGGGCTCAAAGTCTTCCTGGAACTTCCGACCAGCCACCTCGACCACGATGGCCAAAGGTAAGGACCCGCCCTCGGGGACGTCCTTAATGTCGGGCCCAAAGAGCTCGACCTTGCCGTCCTCGACCTGATCCATGGGGGCCGAGGTGACCCATTCCACGGTGGCCGTCTTGGAGCCGCCGCCGATCTCCAGGTACATGTCGTTCTTGCGGATCCGCTCGCCCTCGAAAGCCGGGCCGTAAGCCACGGGCACGTCCACGGTGGCCACGGTGGTCTTTAACCCGCGCACTTCCACGGACTTTTGGATCATCTCGTGGATGGGCACATTGGCCACCACGTGCTCGTAGGTGCAGACGCCAGTGGGTAGGATTTCCGGGATGTCGGTGTCGGCTAGGGTCGGGAAACCCCAGTTAACGCAACCGGCGGCGTTGGCCGCCCACTCGGCGTTAACCTCGCCTAAGGCGTTAATAAAGGCGAAAATACGGTCTTTATTGTAAAGAAGCATTCTCTGGTAGTCGCCGGGTTTGACGCCGCCGAAGGCCATGGCCGCCCGGTTGGCGAAGCCTAAAGCGAAGACCGCCGCCGAGATGTCCGGCCCAAAGGAGACCAGACGGGTGTTCCAGCCGATTTCCACGCCCGCCTCCACCAATTGCTCGGAGAAGGTGGTGCCCGCCTGGTTGGCGCACATAAAAACGTAAATGGACCGCCGCTGGTACTCCAAAGCGATCTCTTTGGCGATTTCCGGATTGGGGGCGGCCCCAACGATGGCCACGAACCCCGGAGCCGAGCCATCCACGAACTGGACGCCCCTTTTCCTAAAGACCGTGTCCTCAGCGGCCCCGAGCCAGATTTTGCCCTTCTCCAGATCCACTTCCTCGCTGACAATGTAGAAATCCGGGTCTTCCACGTAGCGGATGGCTTCCACGATTTCCTCAGCCAAAATGGCCGCCATGCCCGCGTCCAACAATGGCCCTAGGTAAGGCAGATAGTTAAGGCTCTTGACGTGGGGCGGCAGGAGAGCCCGAGCCACTTCCAGAGGCTTTTTGGCGTCGCCCAAGGTTTTGACCGGGAGACCCAATAAAGAGTAAATGATGGGTAGATAATAGGCCGTGTTGGGGAACTCCAACTTCTGATCCGGGCCGTATTTCTCCAAGGCCCGGGCGTAGACGCCCTCGGCCTTTTGGACGATATTATAGCCACCTTGGATGGCGGCGAACGCGACTAGTTTGGACACAAAATACCTCCGCTTCGCGCTGAAACACCGGGATAAACTGGCGGCGGAAAACCCGCCGCCAATAACTCAGGACAAGGATTAAGCGGCCTCGATCTTCTGACGATCGGCCATATCCATAAGAACGCGCTCGCGGGCTTTGTCGATGCCTAAGGCGGCCCGTTTGCGGTCAATATGGGCGATGATCTTGTGAGCGGCTAGGACGGGATCGGGCTCATAGTCCCAACGACCGCCATAGAGCTCTTCCATGTCATGCTCCAGGTGCTTTTTAACGATGGGCGAGCCATTGATGGGCAAAGAGACGCCCAACATGACATACACCCCAGAGGTGACGAAATACTGGCCAATGCCCACGGCTTTCTCGCTCATCCAGCCCGGGGCGGCCCCAGCGGCCGGGAGATCCGCCAATTCCTTCCCTAAGCCCCCAGCTTTGACCACTTCGGTCGCCGCCGTTAAGATGCGGGAGTTGTCTAGGCACGAGCCCATGTGGAGAACCGGCGGAATGCCCACGGTCTCGCAGACTTCAGCTAACCCGGGGCCCGCGTAAACCGCCGCCGCCTCGGGCGTGAGGAGACCGGCCTTGCCGCAAGCCATGGCCGAGCAACCAGTGGTCAAAATGATAACGTCGTTTTTAATGAGCTCTTTAATGAGAGCCAAGTGGACCTCATCGTGCTCCATCCGGGCGTTGTTGCAACCAACCACGCCGCAGACGCCGCGGATGCGGCCATTAATGATGTTATCGTTTAACGGCACAAAGGAGCCCCTAAAGGTTCCGCCCAAGTGGTACTTAATGGCCTCAGTGGAGAAACCCACCACCATCCGGTTGGTGTCCGAGGGGATGTTAACCTCGCCGCGATTGGGGAAGTTGTCGGCCGCGATCTTAATGATCTCTTTGGCCTTCTCCAGAGCGGCGTGCTCCTCAAAGTTGACGTGCATGGTGTTCTTGCCCGTGGCGCATTTGGCGATGGGCATGGTGGTGATGAACTTGGTGTGGAAGCACTCGGAGACCCGAGCCAAGTTCTCCATGACGCACTGGACGTCCACGACCATGGCGTCGACCGCCCCAGTGATGACCGCCAGCTCTTGCTGGAGATAGTCACCGGCGATGGGCATGCCGTGGCGGACCAAAATCTCGTTGGCCGTGCAGCACATGCCCGCGACCACATAACCATTAGCCCCTTTGGAGCGGGCGTATTCCTGCATCTCCGGGAGGTTGACCGCGCAGACGATCATTTCCGAGACTAGAGGATCATGGCCATGAACGATGATATTGATTTTGTCGTGGGATAAAACGCCGAGGTTGATCTTGCCGGTGTTGGGGTAGGGAGTGCCGAACATGATGTCTTGAAGATCCGTGGACATCATGGAGCCGCCCCAGCCATTGCCTAAAGAACAGCGGGCGCCTTGCTTCAGTAAGTTCCGGTAATCCTGATCCACGCCCATGTGGGTCCGGTGCATGATTTCCACGACTTCGCGGTCAATGCCCCGGGGTTTAACGTCGTGCTTGGCCCAACGGTCTTGGGTGAGTTGCGGGGCTCTTTTCAGATAAATCATCTCGCCCTGCTGCTGACCCCACTGGCCCAGACAGATCTCGCCGACTTCTTTGGCGATCTCCCACTTGTCGCGCGGGACTTCCACCCCATTGTCGTCGACCGTGGTGGCGATGCCGTAGAAGCCAGCCACTTCCCGCAGTTTAATTTCGTCTTTGATCGTGTAATCTTTGGCTTCGCCCCGGGCCATAGCCAAAAAGGTCTCCGCCACGCTCCGACCATGATCGGAGTGGGCCGCGCAACCAGCGGCGATCATCCTCGCCAAGTTCCTGGCCACGATGGTCTCAGCGGTGGCCCCGCAGAGGCCAATGCGGTTGTCCGGCTCGGTTCCTTCTTTAATAGCCTTGGTTAAAGGGATGCGACAGGGGCCCTGGGAGCAGACCTTACAACAGATCCCCTCAGTGCCAATATTGCACTGCTTCATTTTGACAGCCCGATCGAAAATGGTTTCAATACCCTTCGACTGAGCCAAATGAAGCATCTTAATAGTAGCCTTGTCAACGGTTACGTCTTCAGGCACAGCCACTTTTCCAGCGGTAGCTTCAGACATTGGCTAACTCCTTCATGGAATTCCCGCGCCCTTCAGATACGCGCGGGTTGTATACCCGGTCATGGCCAAAGCCATAGACCAGAGCGGCGACCGAGCTCAAAATCTGACTCGGTCGTTTTGGGTTAATAGCGGGGAGTCCGAACATGCACCCGGTCGAGTTCGGCGATAATGGCGTTAGACACCTCATCCTCGGCCTTAGCCACTGGCGGAGTGGCTTTGGGATCGGACTTCGCGGCTGGGGCCGCTTTTTTCTCATCAGCTTTTTTAGCGCTCATGGCTAAACTCCTGTAAGGATTTGGCCAAAACCCCAATAACTTTGAGAGAATTGGCCGAAACAACCTTAACGTATATGTTAGCTACCGCTAAGCGATAGGGGTAATCGGAACTTTAATAAAGCCCTCGTCTTTCAAATCGCCCCCGTCCGTTTCCTTGTCAATGAAAGACCGCACGATCTTCAAGGACTCGGGGTGGGACATAACCAGAAGGCTAGTGCCCGCGAAGAGCAGCGAGACGGCCTCGGTCACTTCCATCAAAACGCCCCGGCTAACTTGGTCGCCTAAAGTGGGGACGTCCTCGGTTTTCTGGTTGGCTTCCTTGGTCTTCCAGATTTCCTCGCCCAGCATGTTGATGATGGGCTGCTGGAGTTTGTCGTCCGCCTGCAGCAAAGCCGCCGCCTGGAGACGCTCCATGACGGAGTAACAGTACTCCATGCCATAGCCAAGACCGCCAGTGTTGGGGTCGATCAAGATTTTGTCGGCTTTAATGCCGAGATCCATCAAAAGGATGTTCAGCTGTTTGGCCAGGTTAACGTCAATGGGCGAACGGGCGATGACCGTGTGCCCATAAGCTAGGGCCTGAGCCCCAATCTGCTTATAGTTTTTGTCCGTGATGGGCCCAACTATAAGGTTCTTGCCCGCGAATTTCTCGCAGATGGCGCTTAAGGTCTCAATGTCCTTGTCCTTGTTGTCCACGCCAAAGACAATCACCGGCACGTCCACGGCGTCCAAGACCTTTTGGGTCGCCGCCACCGCTTCCGCCGCTCCGGCGTTCTGGTCGTTGGGGTCCGTGCTTTTCAGGCACAGGCAGACAATGTCAGCGCCATATTCCACGGCTTTTTTCGCCCACGTTCCCGGATCGCCTAAAGCGCCCTTGTAAGCCTCGGCCAGAGGCGCGCTATAGCCCTCGCCAGGATCAATGTCCCAAATCTGCAGAGCCAGCTTGGTTTTGTGAGGCAGGGAGCCCTCAAAATCATAAAAGGGAAAAGCGGCCTGGCCACCCAGCTCTATCTTCTGGGCGCCCAGGGGAGTAACGTTGATTTTCCCACTGTACTTAATGGTGCTAACTTGGAAGGCCAAAATCCACCTCCTGAAAAATCGGGCCGGCCTTAGTCTGGGGATCGCGGCCGCTTTTTTGGCGTATTTAAACAGCGGCCAATACGACCGTCTAAATCAGGCGCCTAAACGTCTCTGTTTGGGTCAAAGTCGCTAAGCTCCCTATTTCAACAACAAAAGCGATAATTTCTTTGTTTTTTTATAAATACAAAGCCAAAATGGCTTAAGCCTATATTAAAACCCGGGACCCGGTCAGCCGGGAAAACGGGGTAGAATAGGAAATTTGGTATATTACTCCACTTTTTGGACTTAACATATTGAAATTAATAAAAAAATTCAATTATGTTAGACACCAAGATTTCGCCAGCTGGAGGGCCGCGAATTTGTCAATAATTAAACTAGGATTAAAGAGAATCAGAGCGCCAAAATCCTTGCGTCTAAGGTTATCCCCTCCGGAAATAAATAGGATTTACCTCTGGTTTCGGGATTACCCAGCTTTTGGCTCTTTTTCAGTAGCTCTCTGGGCCGGGCTTAACTCAATGCTAGAGTAAATTAATTATTGTTCACGTCAAGTCGATTTGTCAAGACATTTTTTGATTGGAATTCAGCCGGCTTTAGGGCCCCACAGCTTGTTCCCACAAAGTTACCCGGCCTATTTTTCCACTAATTTCTGATAATGGCAATTAATTAACCTTAATTTTATTTGTAAAGCCGTTGTCTGGTCGCGGCGAAATTTTTTCCCAGCCCCAATCGCTTCTAGATGGATCGGACTTCCTGCCGGGAAAAAGTGAGGTAAGCCAAAATAAAGGTCGCTAAGGCCGCCCCCACTAAGATCAAAAACTCTGGGGCCATTAAGGCCACGGACTGGCTAAAGGACAAGCCGCCCCGAAAGTGGTTTAAGAGGATCCGGTTGACCCGACTGGACACGGCCACCTGGAAAGCCTCGGAGCTCCCCCGGTTGGTCGGGTCCAGTAAAACCCCGGCGGCCTGGTTGTAGAGGCCAGTGGGCGAGATCTTGGCCACCACTTGGTTAACCAGCTCTTGCTGGGCCAGCTCCTCGTAGGTGGGCCTTTGGGGATCGGCCGTTGGGGCGATGGCCCGGCCTAAGGCTTGCCCCAAGACCGGTAAGAAAAAGGCGATCAAGATCCAGAGGGCCGCCGCGGCCAAAGCCGAGGTGGCCACCGAGCGAAAGACGATGGAAAAAACAATGGCCAAGCCTAACCAGAAGCCAATGTAGACTAAGCTGACGAACCAGAAGACCAAAAGCCGAGCCAGTTCCTCCGGGGTGGGAACCACCCCGGCGCCGATGAGCCCAAAGGAGCCCAAAAGGATTAAAAGAGCGGCTAAGGTGAGGGCCACGGTGATAAGCCCCGCGAAGTATTTCCCTAAGATGACCTCGTCCCGGTATATGGGTTGGGAGAGGATCTTGGAGAGGGTCCCATTGGACCGCTCCCGGTTAATGGCGTCAAACCCCAAGACCAAACCGAATAGAGGCCCAAAAAGGGCCAGACACACGGTTAAGGGAAATAATGCCCCGGAGGCCGTGAAGAGGAGCAAAAAGGCTCGGCCCTCCATATATTCCCGGCCCCCAGCGGCTAAGGCCTCCTTAATCCCTTGACTGGCCAGATTAGCCCCTAAAAAGCTCATCATGAAGATTAAGGCCATAATGATGATGAACCTAGTCGAGCTAAAGTGGTCGGCTAACTCTTTCCGGATAATGGCCCTCACGCCGCGTCCTCCAGGCCACTGGCCTTATAATATTTCTGGTAAACCTCTTCCAAGTTGGGTTCGCTTAAACCCACCGCTTGGGCCAGCTCGGCCACCGAGCCCATGGCCAAAAGGCGGCCTTTATTTAAGATGGCCACCCGATGGGCCACCTTATCGACTAAATGAAGAAGATGGGAGGATAAGATGACGCTCACCCCCAATTCCACCGGCAAGCGGGCGATCAGCTCCAAGATGGTGGTAATGCCCTCGGGATCCAAGCCTAAGGTGGGCTCATCCAAGAAGACTAAACCGGGTTTTTTGATTAAGACCTCCGCTAAGGCCAACCTTTGGCGCATGCCCCGGGAAAAGGTCGAGACCAACCGCTTCTGGACCTCAATTAACCCCACTAAGGTTAAGGTTTCCTCTAAGCGCCGCTCAAAATCGACCAGGCGGTTGAGGTTAGCCACGTACTCCAGGTTTTCCCGGGCCGTCAGATCCCCGTAAAAACCGGTGTTTTCCGGTAAATAGCCCACCTTGGATTTAACCGCCAATGGCTCTTTCACCGGGTCGTGGCCTAAAACCCGAGCCCAGCCCGAGCTGGGCTCGGATAGACCTAACAGCATCAATAAAGTGGTGGTTTTACCGGCCCCATTGGGCCCTAAGAACCCAAAGATCTCCCCGGCCCGCACCTTTAGATTTAGTCCCTTAACCACTGTTTCCCGACCATAGCGTTTGGTTAACTCGTTGGTCTCAACCACATATTCCATATATCTATCTCAAGGGGGTAATCGCCAATTTTTTCTGATATTTCAATGACTTAAGCCAGAGGCGAGCTAGACCGCTCGCTTTAGTTATTATAAAACAAAATCTTTGACCTGTCGACTAACTAAGGCTAAAATTTCCACAGCCATTGTTACATTCTCTTATTTTAAAAAATAGGTTCTTTCGCCAAAAAACGGGTTTTTAAAACTTTTTAATTTTTACTTAAATGAACCGTTTTTTTCTTTTAAAGTATTTTAACTAAATATTTTCCCTAACGCATTTGATTTTTCTTTCATTTATCTTAAGACCTGAACTGACCTTTGGTTCCGCCCGCTGGCCCTGAGGACCTAGGGCCACCGGTCCGATCCCCTAATTAAGGGAAATTAACTAGCGCTTTTCATCTATTATCTTTTTTTATAGCTCCGAGCCCAATCTTAAAGCTTTAAGCTTTAAAAAATTACGGGCCATTGAGACAATTTTAAGGCGTGGCTAATGTTAGAGGGCCTAGTTCAAAAAATATTGGCGGACAAAAAATTGAACAGGATACCGGACCGGTTCAGTTTTCTGAACAGGACCCGGGGCGCTTTTTGAACGGCCCCGGGCCGCCTTGACTCTAACGGCCGCAGGTTAAACTAGAGCCAAAGGGTCCTAGGGGTTTTACGGCTATTTCTGAGCCACTTTTAGCTTATGGCTCTAAATAATATTAAATTACCCTTAATAATAGAAGGGTTAGCCCGCCTTTTCCCCTAACCCCTTTGGCCTTTTCGCCTCACCCTATATTTAAGTCTTAGGGAAGGGCGCCGCGGGTAAGGGTTTGATTTTTCTAGTCTTTTTCCGCCTTTAGTTTTAGCCTAGCGGTTTTTCGGGGGGCCTGGCCCCCCTTTTGGCCTTAGCTAGAGCCCTAATCTTTAGCCCCTGGCGCTTAACTTGCTTAATTAATAGTCAGCCAGCCTGGATCGCCCAATCTAGGGGCTCCTAAAATCATCAGTTTCTCCTTGAATATATATAAAAAACCCGGAAAACCGCCCAATTTTCCGGGTTTTTCGCTTTTATAGGCCCAGTTTTTTTTAAGATCTATTTTTTTATCTGGGGCCCGGGGTCGTTGGCGCCCTTATTGCTTTATAGTATTCTCAACTAGACTGGAACGCCCAAGCCAGTCACAGCGAAAACACATCAGTTTCTCCTAGTTACGACTAAAAAAAAGTTACGACTAAAATAAGTTACGACTAAAAAAAATTACGAAAAACCGGAGCCCGCCCAGTTCCGGTTTTTTTGTGTCTATGGTAGGGTGTTTTTTGGCCTTCGCCAAATCCGTTCCTTTAGGTAGTTTTGTTTTGCCCCCAGCCCAGCCCATTTTACAAGTCCAAGATTTAGCCATTAGTTTTGGTCGCGGGGCTTACCCGGCCACGCGGGGCTTGGATTTTAGTTTAGCCCCCGGGGAAGTGGTGGGTTTGGTCGGGGAAAGCGGCTCGGGTAAATCCGTGACCGCCTATGGGCTCATGGGCTTATTGCCCCATGGGGCTAAGGTCGATCGCGGGGTTATCCTCTGGAAAGGCCAGGATCTGGCCCTAACGCCCCCCAAAAAACGGCGGGACCTTTGTGGCCGCCATTTGGGCCTGGTCTTTCAAGAGCCTTTAAGCGCCCTTAACCCGGTCTACTCCATTGGCGAGCAGGTGGCTGAGATCTTTCGGTATCGAGCCGGTTTAAGTCGGGCTAAAGCCAAAGCTAAGGCCATTGAGCTTTTAGGCCAAGTGGGCCTCCCTGACCCCCAAGGGGCTTACGCTAGCTTCCCCCATCGCTTTTCCGGGGGCATGCGGCAACGGGTGGTCATCGCCATGGCTATCGCCTTAAGCCCGGAATTGATCATCGCCGATGAGCCCACCACGGCCTTAGACCCGACCATCGCGGCCCAGATCATTCAGCTCATCCAAAACCTGGCTTCCCAAAGGGGAGCGGCGGTTCTCTTCATCACGCACAACTTAAGGCTCTTAACCGGTCTGGCCCAGAGGATCCTGGTCATGTACCACGGGCTCATCGTGGAGGAGCTGACCAGCTTTCAGGACCTCCAGCACCCCTACACCCAAGGTCTGTGGCGAGCTTTGCCCCCAGAGCCCGGGTTACGGGAGGATCGCCGTCTCTTTCCCATCCCCGGGCAAGCCCCCTTGCCCGGGGAAGAAATCAGAGGCTGCGCCTTCGCTCCCCGCTGCCCCAAGGCCCAAGACCTCTGCCGCTTAACCCCACCCTTATTACGGCCCCTTGGCCCCAATCGAGCGACGCGGTGCCATCTATCACGCTAAGAGCCGTCAACGTCTATAAGACCTTTCAGCCGGCCCGAACTTTTGGGCAAGAGGTCCTGGCCCTCTTCCATAAGAAGCGGGCGAGCTCGGGCGTCCAAGCGGTCCGCGGCCTGGATCTCACGGTCCGGGCCGGGGAAATCTTAGGTTTAGTCGGGGAAAGCGGCTCCGGTAAATCCACTTTAGGCCGGTTGTTAAGCGGCCTGTACGCCCCGGACCAGGGCCAAGTCTATTACGCGGGCCAAGATCTGGCCACCTTTAGCCGCCAGGAGAAGATCCTCTTTTTCCAAAAGGTCCAGTTCATGTTCCAGGACCCGGCCTCGGCCTTAAACCCCCGCTTAAACGCCCGGGCCGCCTTAATGGAAGGGCTGATCGTCCATAAACTAGGCGACCGGGCGGCCCGGCGCGACAAAGTTAACCGCCTCTTAACCGAGGTCGGCCTAGACCCGTCCTTAGCTGACCGGTACCCCCACCAGTTTTCCGGGGGGCAAAGGCAAAGGTTAAGCTTAGCCCGAGCCTTATGCTTAGACCCCGAGATCCTAGTGGCCGATGAGCCCGCCTCTTCCTTGGACGTTTCCATCCAAGCCCAGATCATTAACTTACTTTTGGATTTAAAAGAGAAAAGAGGGCTGACCATGGTCTTAATCAGCCATGATCTACCCCTGGTGGCCTTATTGGCCGATCGGGTGGCCGTCATGTACGGGGGGTTATTAATGGAAATCATCCCCCGGGACCTCTTGGGCCAAGTCCAACATCACCCTTACGTGGAGGCCCTGTGGGCCTCCACTTTAGGTCAAGACGGTCAACGGATATTGGCTGGGGAACCCCCGAACCCCCAAAACCCGCCCCCAGGCTGCCCCTTTGAGCCCCGGTGCCCGGAAGCTATGGCCATCTGCCAAAAGTCACTGGCCCCCATGAAGAGCGACCAACCGGAAAGGTTTTGGGCTTGTCACGCCCGCTAACGCCTGAGCTTAAAACTGGGTGGTCAGTTTTCTAAAGGGGATGGGATCGATTCTGGCCCCGTTTAAGTACACCCCATAATGGAGGTGCGGCCCCGTGACCCGGCCAGTTTGGCCGGTTTTCCCGATGACCTGGCCTTTGTCCACCATAGCCCCCGAACTAACCAATATCTCCGACAAATGGAAGTACATGGAAATGAGCCCTTGGCCATGATCTATATAGATAGCTTTCCCGGAGAAGAAGTGGTCGCCCTCTAAGATCACTTGCCCCTTGGCCGGGGCTTTGACGGGCGTCCCAATGGGGGTTAAAAAATCCGCCCCCGCGTGGGGCCGGGGGTTTAAGATCCCATTTAAGCGGGTTTGCCGACCAAAGGAGCTATTGACTGAGCCATTGACCGGCTCTAAAAAGGCTCCGCTCCAGAGCCTAACGGGGCTGACCGTGGCTAAGGCCTTGTCCGTTAAAACCTTCTCTTGAGCCGCTCTCGCTTGGTCCTCTGGGGATAGATCCACCTGTTTAGCGGGGACTTTGATGTTCCGAACGCCATAGGACTTATCCCTCACCGTCACCTTTAAAGTCTGGGCCTTAAACCCTGGGCAGGTCACGGTTAAAGGATAGGTTCCCGGTTTTAAGGTGATGTCCGCCCCAAAGAGCCCCACCCAGCGGGTCCCGGGGTCCCGCCCCGGGGCCCGATTCTCCTTTTGATCCTCGAAAAAGAAGATTAAGCGGCCCGTGAACTCGCCCGCGCAATCCGCTCCGCCTTTAGCCAATTCCACTAGCCCGGCCGTCCCCCGGTCCAAGGGCGAGGGAACCACCCGAACCCCTTCTATAGCCGGGGCCTCGTTAGCCGCTAGGCTTAAGGCGTTTGGCCATAAAAAAAGGCTCCCAAGAGCCAGAAAAAGAACCAGAAAAAGAGCCAGAAAGTCAGCCAGATATTTTTTAAGCATTGGAGCTTTAGTTTTCCCTGGAAAGACCGGGCGACTCTTTTAAAAAGAGCCCATGATACTCTTCCCGGCTTAAGTGGCGGCTTAAGGTCTCGCCAATGACCCGAAACAATTGGCTAATCTCCGCCTGGGTCAGCCGGGGTAAAAGCCGAGTCATTAGCTCATCGTCGGAAAACTTCTGTAAATAAACTTGGAGGGTGGCTAGATCCGTTTCTCGATCAAACCCCTCAGCCAAAGGCCCTGTCCACTTCTCCACGAACTCGTGGCTATGCTGAGGTTTCATGAAAGGCTCCTTAATTAAAGAGGCTAGTGGCTAATTGGAGTTCCACCAACCGCCCTTTTTGGAGTCAGGCTTGGGCTGAGCGGAACCTTTACGGTTAAAAACCGAGGCCGCCCCCTCCGGCGACACCTTGGGCGTGGGCTTATTTTTGGGCGGTGGGTTTAAGATCTGATCCAGCCGCGGTTTAAGCTGCTGGTATTTCTTCTCACCCTGCTCCACATAAAGCCAATTAGACCCCGCGATCACCTCATGATCAAAGGTCTCCCGAATGCCAGTTAAACTAAAGGCGTCGTCCAAGAGAATCATTTCCACTTTGGCTTCCCGGATCCTTAATGTGACCCAGAAGTTCCGGTACTCCGCGACCTTAGCGGTGCTACCGGTGCCAATCATGCTTTTTTTGGTCTCCAGATAAATGCCTTCACGTAGCTTTTCCTCGCCCATACGATTTCCCCTTGGAACCCCAAAACTCCGGATCCAGTCGCCGAAAATCCTGGAAGCGTCCACGTTTAGGCCTCTAAAAGGCGCGACCGGGCTAAGTACCCATAATCCATTATAAGCTTAGGCCAAAGGTTTGTAAAGATACGGCTAGTTATGGCCGTAGCCCTACGCTTGACCAGGGTTTAAGGCTTAAAAGCCCTAACCTACCTCATAAAAAGACCGTGGCCCCTAAAAGGCTTAAGGCCCTTAAGGCCAGGTTAGCCTTGGCCCTTGGTTATTGGTTCTTAGCCCTTGGCGATTGGCCTTTGGTTCTAGGTCCTTGGCTCTTGGCCCTTGGCTCTTGACTCTTGGCTCTTGACTCTTGGTTCTTGGTTCTTGGCTCTTGGTTCTTGGCTCTTGGCTCTTGGCCCTTGGCTCTTAGCCCTTGGCTCTTAGCCCTTGGCTCTTAGCCCTTGGCCCTTGGCTCTTGGCCCTTGGCTCTTAGCCCTTGGCTCTTGGCCCTTGGCTCTTGGCCCTTGGCTCTTGGCCCTTGGCTCTTAGCCCTTGGCTCTTAGCCCTTGGCCCTTGGCTCTTAGCCCTTGACCCTTGGTTATTAAAGAAAAAATAAGGGCGATTAGAGCTTGGCTTGAAGATAAAATATCCGCTAAAGGCCACAACCTTTACGGCCTCTAAAAACCTCGGGCTTTTAGACGGGGCGCCATAAATGACCTCGGGCCGCTCGCCCTGGGCGCGGTTTCCCTCAGTTTCCCCAAGCTCCCCCTAAGCTCCCCTCAGTTCCCCGAAGCTCCCTTAAAAGAGGTGGTTAGGAAACGCTTTGGCCTTAGTTGACTATTATTTTATAGACTATTTTTCTGGGGCCCAGACTAAAAATAACTACAATTAGAATATTTTAGCGTTTCAATTAATTTAAATATATTATATTATTTTATAGAATTAATTTATCTATTTTATTAATAAATCATTATTTCTATTAATAGCGTTTTATGATTTGATAATTTTTTAAATTTAGTTCTATAAAGCTACGCTTAGTCTTCTAAGCTTCGCTCTACCCCTTAGATCTACCCCTCAGTCTTGGCTACCTTATAGGCCTAAAGAATTTCCCTTTAAGGTCGTTGTTGGGGTTTTTAAAATGCTCCTAGACCGGGACTCCTTGGTAATATCTAACTATTCTTACAGCGGCCCATAAAATAGTCGCGTAATATTTGGGTCCTTTTGGCTCTCTCTCCTTAGGAGATCTTTTTAAGCGGCGCCCCAGCCTTCCCAATCCAAAGGGGGGCGCCGCTTATAGTCTCCTTAAGGTTATTCGCCTCCCGTTTAACCAGAAGGAGACTTAATTATTGGCCACCAAAGACCTAAGATCTGGGGAGTCGCCTGTAATATTCCTCACTTTATGGCTATCCAGATGGGGCTTTCAGGACTTAGCTCTACCCATAAGTCTATCGCGCCTCATCGCGCCTAAAGGATTACTCCCGTGAAGCCTTAAGCCAAGATGACCATGACCAATCTAGCCACAATCTCCTAACCACAATCTATTGTTTAGCCTCTTATTTGGCGGGCGTAACCGCCAGGGCGCGCCCGGCCAAATAGAGGTTTTATCTTTATACGCTATTTTAAGAATAGCGGAGCTTATCAGCGCCGAAAAATCATTGGGGCTCCTTTGCTTACGCCTTCGCTCAACGCTTGGGCTATTGGATCGTCATCAGGCCTAGTTCTTATTTTTCAGATTGCTCCGCCAACTCAAGGAACCGCGACCACAATAAATCCGCCTTGACCACATCCCGGATGACGCCATCGCCATTTTTGTAGGCCACCGCCATATAGAGATAGCCTAAACAATCCCCCAAAGCCATGGCTTTATTCCATAACTCTATGGCTTTGGCTTTATTGACTGTGACTCCATCGCCTGTGTTGTAAATGACCCCCAAATAAGACATAGCTGGGGCGTATTCATTTTTAATGGCTTTCATTATCCATTTCATGGATTGCCTCACGTCCTTTTTAACGCCTCCGTAGCCTTCATGAAAAAACACGCCTAATCTGAACATAGCTTTGCCTTTTCCTATTTTGGCCGCTAGACGTTTAAAATTGACGTTGTTACCTCCTGAAATGCCGGTGTAAGAGTTTGAGACAGCGTCTAAGAGATAATTAAGATCCATTCCGCCTCCTTAAGTTCACGTCAGAACTATTTGCACTCAAATTATTAAAGTCAATGTCTTCTAAATCATCAAATATATGTTTTGCCATTTATAAGACCCTTTTTGATAAAAATATAGTTTATACTATAATACAATTAATCAACTTAAATTATTACTTTTTAGGCCGTTATTTGGGTTTATTTAAAGTAGCCAGACTGGGATTAATTGGTAATATCTAACTAATCTCACGGCGGCCTATACAATAGTTTCATAATAATGGATCCTTTTCGCTCCCTCTTCTGAAGTGTTTTTTGGGGTAGCGACATTTTTTGGCGTCGCCCTCCTACCCCCAAAGTGGGCGCCGTTTATAGTCCCCTTAAGGCTAGTACACCCCGTTTAACCCGCGGGAGACTTAACTATTGGCCCCCCAAAGACCTAAGATCTGGGGAGTCGCTTTTTAATATTTTTCGCGTTTGGCTATCCAGATGGGGTTTTCTGGACTTAGCTCCACCTATCAATCTAGCCCGCCTCATCGCGCCTAAAGGATTGCTCACGTGAGGGCTTAAGCTAAGATGGCCATGACCAACCTAGCCATAATCTCCTAGCCATAATCTATTGTTTAGCCTCTTCTTTAGCGAGGCGTAACCGCCAGGGCGCGCCAGGCCAAATGGAAGCATTATCTTTATACGTTACTTTAAGAATAGCGGAACTTATCCGCGCCGAAAAACCATTGGAGCTACTTAGCTTACGCCTTTGACTCAAGGCTTGGGCTAATGGATCGTTACCAGCCCTAGTTGTTCTTTTTGAGCTTGCTCCGCCAAACTGAGGTACCGCAACCACAATTTACCCGCCATGACCCTATCCTTGATAACGCCATCGCCTTCGTAATAGGCCATAGACAAGTAGCAACAGCCTTCGCAATCCCACAAAACCATAGCTTTATTCCATAATTCTAAGGCTTTGGCTTTATTGACTGTGACTCCATCGCCTTTAGCGTAAAGGCTCCCCAAAAAAGACATGGCTGGGGGGTAATCATTTTCGAGGGCTTTCAGTATCCATTTCATGGATTTCCTCAAGTCCTTTTTAACGCCTTCGGCGCCCTCATGAAAAAGCACTCCTAATTTGTACATAGCTTGGACTTTTCCTATTTTGGCCGCTAGGCTTTTAAAATCGACTTTGTCACCTCCTGAAAAACCGGCGTTAGGGTCTAATTCAACGCCACGCTCCATTCCAGCTACCCTTAAGTTCACGCCAGAACTGTTTGAACTCAAATTATTAAAATAAGTATCTTCTGGATCATCATATATATTTTTTGCCATTTATAAACGCCTTTTTAACAAACAAATAGTTTGTACTATACTATACTATACTATACTATACTATACAATTACTTACCTAAAATTATTACATTTTAGACTGTTGTTTAGGTTTATTTAAGGTGCCCAAACTGGGACCCATTGGTAATATCTAACTAATCTCACGGTGGCCTTTCTAAGCGGCGCTTCCCCGCCTCACCCCCAATGGTGGCGCCGCTTATTGTCTTCTTAAGGCAAATACGCTCCGTTTAAACTGTGGGAGAGTTAATTATTGGCCCAGTAAAGACCTAAGATCTGGGGAGTCGATCTAAAATATTCTTCTCTTTTTGGTTATCCAGATGGGGCTCTCTGGACTTAGCTCAACCACTCAGTCTATCGCGCCTCATCGCGCCCAAAGGATTACTACCTTAAGGGCTTAAGAAGATGACCATGACCCACCTAGCCACAATCTATCGTTTAGCCTCTTTGTTGGCGGGCGTAATTGTCTGGGCGCGCCTGGCCAAATGGAGGCTTTATTGTTATACGCTTTTTTAAGAATGGCGGGACTTATCCACGCCGAAAAACCATTGGAGCCACTTAGCTTACGCCTTTGGCTCAACGCTTAGGCTCATGGTTCGTCATCAGGCTTAGTTTGTTCTTCTTTTTCATATCGCTCCTTCAACTCGAGGTACCGTAACCACAATTTCTCCGCGATGACCTCATCCTGGATGACGCCATCGCCTCTTTTATAGGCCAAAGACAAATGGAAACAGGATATAAAATCACCCAAAGCCATGGCTTTATTCCATAATTCAATGGCTTTGGTTTTATTGACTGTGACTCCATCGCCTCTGTAGTAAATGAACCCCAAATAAGACATGGCTGGGGCGTATTCATTTTCGATGGCTTTCAGTAACCATTCCATGGATTTCTCAAAGTCCTTTTTAACCCCTTTGGCGCCTTCATGATAAAGGAAGCCTAATGTGAACATAGATGGAACCAATCCCATTTGGGCCGCTTGGGTTATTAAAGCGACTTCATCGTCCACTGAATAGCCGGCGGAAGGTTTTATAACAATGCCGCAGTTCAATCCACTATCCCTGACGCTCGCGTCAGAATTGTTTGAAATTATATAATTAGAGCTAATACCTTCTAAAATTTTAAATATATACCCTGCCATCTATAATACCTTCAAAAAAATAGTTTACGGTGTACAATACAATTTACTAAAAATTATTTATTTATCATATTTCGCTAAAATTTTACCTCTATGCGTTAACCATACTAGCGTCAACAATGGATAGCCACGCATAGGAGGTAAAAGACAATTTTAGATCAACCCTATCACTTAAAAAAGCTTCATTTCATGCTCTTGTTGATAGTAATCGGCCCTGGAAATATCCTTTTGGACGCCATCACCCCTTCTATAGGCCAGTGACAAGGAGGCGCAGGCCTTTCTATAGGCCATTCTATGGGTCTGTGACTTGGTGGCGCAGTCATTACTATCCTCCAGGGAAACGGTTTGAAGCCATAATTTTATGGCTTTGGCTTTATTAACCTTGACTCCCTGACCCCTGTTGTAACAAAACCCCAAAGCGCACAAGGCCAGGGCGTATCCCTTTTGGGCCGCTTCCTTAAACCACTTAACAGAACGCTTCAAGTCCTTATGAACGCCTTCACGACAAATACAGCCCATACAGTATATGGCCTCAACGTCACCCCGTCTGGCCATAAAGAATATCTCATCTTCGTCTGAAACACCTGGCGCCAAGGTTCTAGTGTTGGTTCCATATAAGCCTTCTGGGGTCATCTTAGCCCCTAAAAGACGCTGTATAACACCACAAGCTTGTTCTGGTTTTGAAAAATCATACAAATCTTTCAATAACTCTTCTTCTTGATTATAAATTGTTTTTATACACATTATATACTTCCTTTGATATATAACAGATTATATTTCGTTATTAAAATAATTACTAGAAGAAGCTTAAGCCGATCACTCTAAAGGAAAATAAGTCACCCGTATCATTTCATAGAGCCGCGGGGAATTGGCCACCTTACAACGCTATCTTCTAACAACGGCCTTCCCCGATTAATTGGCGGGTCGGCTTCCATAAATTTCATTTCGAGGCCTACTCAGCCTTCACTACTCGTTGCGGCTTACGCGCTCACGGCCCCCCAGAAGGGGACTTTACACCAAGGGCTTAAGCCATTTCGTTACCTCCATGACTTCCAAGGTCGCTACCGGTCGGAGTGATCCAGTCGACGGGTGGACATCTCAGCCCACTAGATAAGCGCGCCTTTCCACGGCGCACATTTAACCAACAACCAAACATCAAATAATCTAAAAAATTACATTATAAATAATTAAATGTAAATAATTGTTGAAATTAATATCTCACATCACCTTATACCCTGATAAATAACCCATTCGTGATAATAACTCCTTATCACTACGGCTGTTAAGTAAAATCTAGATGGACTAGGCCGCCTAATATAACGTGCTTTGCCTAGCGGCCAATTTTGGCCCATTTTTCTCATCTCTAACTGAATATATGACCATCATTCCTGTGGCCTATTATCTTTGGACCCATCGGTATTAGCAAGAGTTTGAAGGTTACGAATGGCCGCCATGTGGTTGAGACTCGCGGCTCTTTCCCAATACTT
>JAISRZ010000117.1 GCA_031273455.1 Deltaproteobacteria bacterium
GACTCTAACCGCGACCCTAAAGGCGCCGGGACTTAAAACTAAAGGTTTACCATATTTGGTTTTAACCCCTAACCGGAACGCTAAGAGGTCACAAGAGCTGGCTTTATGAAAATGGTCAACCCCTGGTGGGGTATCACTTGGATATCGTCCGGGAGATCCGCGATCGCGCCGATCGGCCCTTCGCCCGCTTACCAGGTTAGCGGCGAGAACCGCCATGATTAAAGCGGCTAACCGAATCAGGATTTTAGACTATAAGACCGTGGTTTTAGCGTCTTTGGTGGGTATTAAAAGAGCTAGAGCCGATCTCATCCTGGACCCGCCAATTTCACCCCTGTCAAGCGTCTCTGGTTGTCAGCCACTAGTTGGCGGAAGACTATTAACCGTTAATCACCTGACTATAAAGACCGCTTAAATACCCAAAAAAGCCCCATAGCGGGCTTTTTTGGCTCAGACTATTTACCACCAGATCATAGCTTAAAGGTCGGCCACGGGCCTTTAAGCCCTGGTTTTGTGACTAGAGGGGAGGAGCCTAAGATCCCCCAACCCCGGAGAGAGCTTAAGCGATGTCTAGCCCCTCCAGTTGGCGGGCGGAAGGCTCCTAAACCGCCATTAGCCTGGATCTGACCCATCGACAAATCAAATACACGTTCAATTTACATCAATTTATCTCTTTAAAAACTAAAATAACCGGGAAATTTATGGCGCCAATCGTCTCTGCCCCCATAAGCGCCCCTATGAACGGCGTCCACGCTGACGCTGATATAATCCGCGCCTATTAGCTGATCTCTTGCGCCTCTTAAGCTCTTATACGCCCTTTAAATCTCTGACGCTAAACGAGAGTTATGGTTAACGCCAGAGCCGTTTTCCTCGCTTATTGAGATTTAATTAGACAAGACGCGTTAAACGCCTTATAATATAATTAAAGATCTAAAGAACGCCCGGTTAGTCGCGTTACGACCGCGAACTTGGCGCGGGGCTATTGGCCTAAGATTGTCCATGATGGAGGGTGTTTAGATGAAGAAGAAGAGACTGGTCGCTTCCAGCGTGGTCAAAAAAGAGGCGGCCATAAGAGAGTTACCCCTTGGCCTAACCGATTTCGCCGATATCCGACAAAACGGCCATTATTACGCCGACAAGACCGAGTTTTTGTATGAGATCGCTATACGACCTGACCCGTTTTTCCTCGCCCGACCGCAAGGGTTCGGGAAAACCCTTCTGGTTAATACTCTTGAATGTCTCCTTAGAGGCCAACGGGAGCTTTTTAAGGCGCTTTGGATCGACCAATCGGACTACCCCTAGGGATCCTTACCCGGTTATAAAACTGAGCTTAAGCGGCCTTAAGGGCGATGATGTGAAGGGGCTGAAGAAGGGCTTACTCGACTTGGTGTCGAGCGAGGCTAAAAGAGCTAAGGTGGAGCTTAAGGAGACTGATCCCGCCGATACGCTTATCCAGCTAGTCATGAGCCTTTGCGAGAAGAATCATGACCAAAAAGTGGCCATTCTCATCGATGATTACGGCGCTCCGATGATTGATTGTTTTGACGACTCTCCTAAAGCTGAAGAGATTCGTCGCGTCTTAGGGCGATTTTACGTCGCCCTTAAAACCAATGGGGATCTGATTGGCCACATCTTGGTGACCGGAGAGCTCCGGTTGAAAAAGATCGCCCTTGGCTACTCGTTAAGCGGCTTGCGCGACATTAGCGACCACTGGAAGTTCGGGGCCATTTGTGGTTTCACCGCGGCGGATCTTGAGGATCTTTTAAGAGATCGTCTGGAGCGGACGCTAGAGGCTCTTATTAAGCGTCAATCTTTGCCAGTTGGTAGCGATGGGAATGATTTAAGAAAATTTATTCAAGATCAATCCGAAAGTTACTTTTGGGACCAAAAGACCGAAATTTACAGTCCCACATCGGTTCTCTCAACCCTAAAACTCTTCCGGAATTTTGGCTCTTTTTTACTAAGTCAAGAAAATTTAATAAGTTAAGCGAGAGGCGTTAGCCTGGCCAAAATCGTTAAGTTAAGCGTTTTTGCGATAAAAAAGGGAAGGTTAGGGTTAGCTTTACGAATTAGGCGACAGCATCTTTTCCCGGGGGAGCCACAGACTTAAAGTCTCCTCAAGCTTAACCGGATCAATGGGTTTGGAGATAAAGTCGTTCATGCCGTTTTCAATGAACATCTCCCTCACCCCTTGGACCGCGTTGGCGGTTAAGGCGATGATGGGCACTTCCCGACCGCTAGGCAACCGCCGGATCCGCTGAGTCGTCTCCAAGCCGTCTAACCCGGGCATCATGTGATCCATAAAGATGAGATCGTAATCCCCATGATCCACCAGATCAATGGCCAGTAACCCGTTTTCGCAAGTGTCGACTTTGGCTTGGAAGGGTTTCAATAAGCCTTTGGCCACTTTAAGGTTCAGCTCAATGTCGTCAACGACCAATATCTTGGCCGTGGGGGCGGTGAAGGAGTTTTGGCGGCTGGCCTTTTTGATGTGGTTATCCGGTTTGTTTAAGGCTTTGGCTAAGGGTAAACAGAAGACGGGCCACAAAAGGTAGGACCAGGAGTCGGACTTGTGGCTCTCTTGGAAGTTTTCCCCTAAGAAAATAAGGTGAATAACCCGACTTTTGGCGGCTAAGATCTTTAAGATCTCCTCGCGTCGCGAGTCCGGGGCCAGTAAGCAGTTAAAGGCTGGCCTTTCCAACTGGTTATCCAGCTCTTGCAGGGTTTCCACTAAGGTGTAGCGCACGGCCAGCGACTCTAAGGTGGCGATTAAGCTCTTGATCTTGCGGGGGTGGTTTTCCATGGCCAGAACTTCCCACTTGGGGCTGTCCAAAAAGGCCAAAGGCCGATAAGGGGCCATCCTTTGGACCACCTGGACCGTAAAGGTCGAGCCTTTCATGTACTCGCTTTCCACTAAAACGTCGCCGCCCATGAGCCGGGCTAGGTTTAAAGTGATGGCTAGACCCAAGCCCGTCCCTTCCACGCCTTTATTGGCCGACTCGTCAAACCGGTTAAAGTCCCCGAATAAACGCTCTTGATCCTCGGGTTTTAAGCCAATGCCCGTGTCGGACACGGCCAAGCTTAAGTTGACCGTCTTATCCGTGAAGGCGGCTTTGACGGTTAAAGCGATGTGGCCCTCGCGGGTGTATTTGGCGGCGTTGGTGAGGAGGTTTATGAGAATCTGGCGTAAGCGCGACTCATCGCCAACGATCTGGCCCGGAATCCGGCTATCCACCTCCACCAAGAAGCTAATCGGGCGGTTATCGAGCCGGGGCCGGACGACCTCAATGACGCTGGTTAAAAGCTCGCCCAAGTCATAGGGCTCCTCCAGTAGCTCCAGGCGTCCGGACTCGATCTTGGAAAAGTCCAAGATGTCGTTGATGATGGTTAATAATGAGTTCCCGGCTTGGCCGATGTTATTGACCATCTCATAGACTTCGTCCGGGAGCTTTTCCCGTAAGGTTAGCTCGGTCATGCCAATGATGGCGTTCATGGGGGTGCGGATCTCGTGGCTCATGCGGGCCAAAAAATCCCCCTTAGCCTTGGAGGCCTCTAAAGCGGCGGCTTTCTGGGCCTCCAGCTCTTGGGTCCTTAAGCCCACTAACCGCTCCAACTCCAAATTGATCTGGCTCCGACGGATGATTAAGCGGGCCGCCATCAAAAGAAGGGCGATTAAAGCGAGGGTCAAACCCACCAGCCAGGGGATACGCGAGCGGGCCAGTTTGGCCCGGTAATCAAAGGTCCGGCTGGTCCAGTTTTTGGAGACGCCGCTGGTGTCGATTAAGGGCAGGGCCTTATCGAAGATGGAAACAAGGATCCTTTCGTTAATATTAAAACCAAAAGACGTGTTAACTCGGTAATTAAAGATATAATTAGCTTTAAACCCCGGTTTTTCCATGTAATTGGTCATGGCTAAAAGGAGGTTTTTGGTGGCCATGACCAGATCGACTTCCCCGCGCTCCAAGCCCTCCAAAGCCTCTAAGTTGTCCGCGTACAGCTTCGTGGACGGGTGATCCGGAAACCAGGTTTTAAAAATCTCCTCAAAAGCGCTGTTTTCGACTAGGCCCACCTTTAAGTACAAGATCTGGTTGAGCTTAATGTCCGGCGTTTCCCGCCGGGACAGAAGGGCGTAGTTATCCACCATGTACGGCTTTTGGGTCCATAAAAATTGGTTGGCCCGGTCCGGCGAGTTAATCAGCTCGGTGATTAAGGAGGCGGCCCCGCTTTCCAAAAGGCCTAAGTTATCGGACCAACTAGCGTCCACGGCGTTGGCCACGGTGAACCTTAAGCCGGTTAAAGCGGTCAGCTCGGCCAAAATATCCAAGGCGATGCCTTGGTATTCCTCTTCCCGCTTATTGTAAAAGCTAATGGGGTAGTTTTCGCTTTCCGCGGACAGGCTGACCGTCTTCCCGCTGACGTTTAAGGTCTCTAAAAAGGACAGTTCCTCGTGGGTGAGCTTTTTTAAAAACTTATTCCTTTGATAGTCCTTTTCCCCTTGGTTATAGAGATCCACGAGGTGGGGCATGATTCCGGCGTCCAAGGCTTTTTGGACCACCCGGATGACCGGCTCCAACTCCGGGTCCTGGGTGGCCATGGCCACGGGGCTGTAAATCATGGGGAAGTAATCCTCGGCGATAACTTCGCCATGATCGTCAAAAGCCGCCTCGGCCGGACCCTCGTCCAAAAAGGCGTCGGCCTCGCCTTCTATTAAGGCCCGGTAAGCTTCCCGGTAATTATCGACCTCAATGGTCGCGAATGGCCGGGTGGAGTTGGCTTTGACCTGGGCCAAGGTCACGGTTCCCTTTAAGAAGGCCAACTTTAAGGGCCGCTTTAAGGAAATGGCGTCCAGATCCGTTTGGGCCAGGAACATGTACTTAATGGTCCGCTCCGCCACGGACCCGGTCATGAAGAAGGTTTGCCGCCGCTCCGGGGTGGGGGTCAGATCGCCGGTGAAGGCGTACTCTTTCCGGGCCAGCCCCGCTAAAACGTCATCCCAATCCGTGGACTTGGGGACAAAGCTCCAGTCAAAAAGATCGCTTAACCAATGGCAAAGAAGGGGGACGTAGCCGCCGTAATGGCCCCGGTGGTCGGTGAAAATTTCCGTGGACATGGCGTTGGCGAAGATTAAGCTCGGCCTTTGGGCCTTTAAGGCCTCAATGGCCGCGATGTCCTCCGGGGTCACCCCGGGGACCTGGCGGTAGTCCGTGAAGATTTTCGTTGGTAAGGGCGAGATATCCGCGTTAAGGCTGGTTAGTGGCCAGAAAAGAGGGCAGAAAATCGAAAGGCCCAAAAAAAAGAGGCTCTTCATGGGCGACCGCGCGTTAAAACACAAATATCCATAAACTCCTATCGAAAACCACCCATATAGAGAGAAAATTAAGGTAGGTTAGCGACCTTAGGACCTAAACTAGGAGTCCCGGGGTTTTTAAGGGAATAGCCTTAAAACCTAAAAAAGGGCTTATTTTACGGTCAACCGACTTTTTTAGGCGCAAGTCATCTATAAGACTTTAGGGCGAAAATAGAGGCCGCCGGGAAATGGCCTTAAACCCAAGAAGAAATATCCTAAGGCTAATAAACTCCCCTGGGGCGCGTAAGGCTTGACCCTTATTATCGTGTCCAAAGATTATTATTTTCGTTAAAGGGAGTTAGTAAATGAACAAAAAGATCCAATAATCTAAGGCTAATTAGTTTAAAACCTCGACCCCTAAGGCCCCCAAAAACCCTATCTTAGGTCAGAAATCGCGACCAAATCGTTTTTGGCCAAAGCGCTCTAAACCTTTTGGGAAAACCTTATATGGAATGAATCCAGTTTAACACACTTTAAGACCGGGGATCGAGAAAAAAGGCTATTGCGGTCCGTTAAGAACCTAGCGTATTATCGTCTAGCCCGGGGCGGCCCTAAGGCCATTTAACCTTAAACTATGAAAAACTATATCTATTTTTTTTCAGACTTTGTAAATTAAGATTTTATAAGTTATTAAAAAAATTTTAGCTTAAATAGACCGTTACTATTAAGTGTAATTATTTTAAAAAAATCTAACTATGTGGTTTTAAAATGGAGATCATTCTTTTTGAGCCGGAGATCCCGCCCAACACCGGCAACATCGCCCGCTTGACCGCGGGGTTAGGTTTACGCTTAAACTTGGTGGAGCCCTTGGGTTTTTCTCTGGACGACAAAAATTTAAAAAGGGCTGGCTTAGATTACTGGCCCTTAGTGACCTATCGCCTATTTCCCGATTGGGCGGCTTTTTTGGCCAGTTGGGAGGGCGGTCGGCTAGTGGCCACTTCCGCTCGAAGAGGAGCCCATTTCGCGAGCTACGCGCCCCAAGCTAGCGACGGTCTAGTCTTTGGCCCGGAGACCCGGGGGTTACCGCCGGATCTTCTCGATCAAGCTGACTTGGTTTTCAACGTGCCCCTAAAACCCGGGGTCAGAAGTCTTAACCTCGCCACCACGGTGGGCTTATTTTTGGGCGTGGCCTTAAGCCGCCTTGAACTAACTTAATATCGCTTATCTTTAATTAATACGGTAATTTTTTGTTAAATTAAAAGTCTTAAGTTTATAATAAGACGATTGGAGTTTAATCATGACTGAATACGTCGAATATGAAAAAGATGGCTTTAAAGTTATTTACGTGAACGATGGGGAAAAATACGACGTAATTTTGGCGGATTTTCAGGCTGGGCGCTTGGAGGGCCAATTGATTGGCTCTTTTCCCGAGCGGAAAACTTGGCGGGTCACGGTTAAGGATCGCTCCTACGTCATTAAGCGGGTGGCCCCGGTGGAACGGCCCATTAAGCGCCATATCTGGGAGATTGTGGTCGGCCCCAACTTTTCCCGGCTCTTACGGGAGTCCCAAAAAGCCCGGGAGCGCGGCTGCGACTTTATCCCCAAAGTTTATTTGGCCGCGGAAAAAAGGGTTGGTTTAGGCCGGATCGCGGATAGTTGGCTCATCGCCGAGTTTGTCGCGGGCGAGGTCTTGCCCTTAGGCCAAAAGCCGGCCCCCGATTCCCAGTGGCTAAAAGCTTTAGGGCCTTTGGTGGCCAAACTTCATGGTTACGGGTTAGCCCACGGGGCCCCGCACCCCTTTAACCTTATTAAGACCGCTCAAGGCTTTGGGTTCATTGATCTCAGCTTTAAAGGGCCCATGCTGGTCTGTATGGCCAGTGACGTTTTGGACGCTTATCGCAAGTGGGGGGTCATAGTCCCGGTTAAGGGCTGGGCCTTAAAAATAGCCACTAAACTTACTTTTTGGAAGTATAGTTGGCATCTTTTTCGGCGTAAGCTAAAAAATAGATTTAAAAAAGCCTCTAAATAAACCTAAAATTTTAGCCTTAAGCCCCGCGCCGCCTTAGGTGATTTGTCTTATTGAGAAGGCTAGACAATAAGGACCGATCCGGAACTTTTTCGTTTTTTTCGAGCTATTAGCGCGACTTAAAGCTCCTCAATTCGTCCGCTTAAAAATAGTCCAAAGCCTTTAAGTTAAGCCTATCTTAACTAGCCCTTAAATCCCTTCCCCCCAAATTAGTTGGCTCGCCGCTAAGCCCTTTAGCCCCCCTGTTCGCTTTTTTTTCGCGGATCTTGGGTTCTTATGACCAGAGGCTAACCCCTAAACTGGCGCCGGTGAGGGTTTTTCCCCAGAATCACCCGTTTTATCGCGACCGATCTTCAATAAGCGGCCTTTTGTCCGCGGATTTCGGTCATCTTCCTAGCTTTTTGATACAGTTTTTTAACTTTTTTGACCGCGTAAAAGGGCGAGGTGGGTTAAAACGTAATCGCCCAATTAGTAATCAAATCAGGAAACCCCCAAAAATACGAAAATCTTTCAGACCAAGCAATCAGTTTAAGTATGCGAAGTAAACTAGAATTTTGATATTTACCAAAAAATAGATAGTTATAGCTATTATTTAACCAAAATCGCGACATATTAATCTGATTAAATAATTGACTTTTTAAGTAAAAATATTGCCTATTTATTTATTAGAGACTTATATTTTTTAAAAAATAATTTTTTTAAGGTATTGTGAAAAAGTACCTTTCGCCTCAATCTAGAGATTAGGAAATTAAAAAAAATTGGACATACTCAGAAAACGGGGTTACTATATTTAAAAATATGTCGGTCCTCAATCGAGCCTCTGACGAGCTCAACAATAATTTTAAAAGTATATAAATTTGTGATTTTACGCTAGTATTTTGCTTTTTAAGCGTTGTTTTTTGATTTTAGTCTTACCCTCATCAAATTCCTTTTGGGGTCCTGGTCAACACACGAACCCGTTGGTCATCGTAAATACGATGTTTGGCGCGATTTTTACGAAAATCGTCCAGGGGTGTTGTTTGTTTTTTTTGGCGTCTTAATTTTTTCCCCCCGGCCCTTAGGGGGCTCTTTTTAGGTTGGTTATGAACAAAAACGCGTTGAAGGAAATGAGGATTAGTCTTATGTACAGCCGCTCCGAGCTAGCTAGGAAAGCCGGAGTTTCGCCTATGACCATCGAGCGTCTGGAAAAGGGCGAGGACTGCCGCCTGGACACCAAACGCAAGATCCTTTTGGCCTTGGGTCTTTCCATTGACGATAAGGAAAAAGTGTTTGGCGAATAGGCCTTTCTTTTAGGCGTTTAGCTCTAAGGCCGCCCTCTATGACCTTAGAGCTTCGCGCCCGTTTTTCGTTTTTTTGGGGTTTATGATGGCCCTCTACTGTCCTAAGAAGCTCTTTCTTGGGTGGTAGAGGGCTTTGGCGTTTCAGGCGAGAAGTATTCGCTCTAAGGTTTGGCGGGTTAGGGTAACCGGTCGGGGGTTTACCCCCGACCGGAAAAGAGGGTTAGGCGGGCTTTTTCTTCTCCCAGAGGAGCAAAAGCGGGGAGGCGATGAAGATGGAGGAAAAGGTCCCCACGGTCATGCCGATAAAGAGAGCCAAAGCGAAGTCCCGGTTGACTGGGCCACCTAAGAAGTAAAGGCACAAAACCGCGATTAAGGTGGTCCCCGAGGTCAGGATGGTCCGGGATAAAGTTTCGTTAACGCTTTTATTGATGGTTAAAGCCAGACTCCCCCGGTTCTTAACGCGGCGGATGTTTTCCCTAATCCGGTCAAAAACGATGATGGAGTCGTTTAGGGAATAACCAATAATGGTGAGGATGGCCGCCACGAAGGTTAAGGTGATCTCCTTATCCAAGATGGAGAAGATCCCGGTGGTGATAACCACATCGTGGATTAAGGCCAAGATACTCCCCAAGGCGTAGGAGAACTTCATGAGGTAACAGGTGATTAAGGTGACGATCAAAGCGATGATGATTAAGGTCCCCACCCCCACGCCAAAGAGGGACAGGAGGTAAACCACCCCGATCAAAATGGCCATAAAGAGAGCCGATGAACCCCACTTTTGCTCAAAACGACCGGATATGTAGATGATAATCATCAAAATTGAGTAGTAAATGGCGTACAGGGCCTTTTGCCGTAAATCCCCGCCAACTTTGGGGCCGACCATTTCCTCGCGCCTTAACTCCACCTGGTCCGCCCCTAAAGCCGCGGTCAAAATATTCAGGGCCTTTTGGGAGAGGTTATTGTCGCCTTCAGCCTCGGGCTGGATGTTAATAAGATACTCTTTTTGGTCCTCGCCAAAGTTCTGTAAGCTGGAGACCTCTAAACCCCCGTCAATTAAGATCCGTCGAAGATCCTCGGCCGGGACGGCCTTATCTTTTAAAAGGATCTGGAGGTTGAGCCCGCCCCGAAAATCCACGCCCAAGTTGAGCCCTTCCCGCCAAACGATGGAGATAATGGAGGCTAAGATCAAAAGGCCAGAGATGACAAAGGCCAGGTGGCGATTACCGACAAAGTTAATGTTAACGCCCGGTTTAACTATTTCCAATGACATTGAAGTTCCTTTTTTTTCGGCTCTTTAACTAATGATCAGATGCTAAGTTTTTTAACTTTCCGGTATTTTAGAACCAGATCGAAAATCAACCGGGAGGCGAAGATAGCCGTGAACATGCTCGACAAAATGCCGATGGTTAAAGTCACCGCGAACCCGCGGATGGGGCCTGAGCCGAACTGGTAAAGGACTAAGGCGGCGATGATAGTGGTTAAGTTGGAGTCAAAGATGGTCCAAAAGGCTCGGTTAAAGCCGCCGTTAACCGCGGCCCCTGGGCTTTTGCCCAACCGTAACTCTTCCCTAATCCGCTCAAAGATTAAAACATTGGCGTCCACGGCCATGGCCATGGTCAAAACCAGGCCAAAGATGCCCGGTAAAGTCAAAGTGGCCCCAAAGGCGGCCAAGGCCCCCAAGATAATGGGAAAGTTTAAGATTAGGGCCGCGTCAGCCACTAACCCCGACCAACTGTAATAAACCACGATAAAGAGCAAGATTAAGGAGACGCCCACGATCCCGGCGGTTAACCCTTGGCGAATGGAGTCTTGCCCCAAAGAGGGCCCCACGCTCCTTTTTTCCAAGACTTTAACTGGGGCGGGCAAAGAGCCGGCCCGTAAAGCCACGGCCAGGATTTGCCCCTCCTCGGGGGTGAAAGAGCCGGTGATGACCGCCTCGCCCCCGGAGATGCGCTCGTTAATGCGCGGGGCGCTGTAAACTTGGTCGTCCAAGACAATGGCTAATAACCGGTTGGTGTATTGACCGGTGATTTCCTCAAAGTCCCGAGCCCCCCGACTGTCAAAGGTGATGGAGACCTGAACCTCGCCCAAATCGCTCCGCCTAACCCGAGCGTCCACCAAAGAGTTACCGGTCAGTAAGGTCTGCTTTCTTAGAAGGTAGGGGACTTTAATCTCCTCGCCGGTCACCGGATCGTTTCGCCGCTCAAAAAGGACGGTGGTCCCGGGCGGGGGGCCGGATTTTAGAGCCTCCTCCGGGGAAATGGCGGCGTCCTCAACCAGCTTAAACTCCAAGACCGCGGTTTTGCCGATCAGATCCACCGCGTCCTGGGGGTTGGCCAGCCCGGGCAATTGGATAACGATGCGGTCCTGGCCCTGGGGCCGAATGTCCGGCTCAGCCACCCCAAACATGTCCACCCGGTTGCGGATGGTCTCCAAAGCTTGCCTGGAGATTAAGGTTTGGATGTACTCGCGCTCCTCGTCGGTCATGGCCAGGGTTAAACTGAGCTCGCTTTCGGCCACTATCTTTAAGTTAGGAAACTCTTTAGCCAAAATTTCTTTGGTTTGGGCCAGTTTGGCCGCGTCAGCCACCCTTAACTCAAAGTCCGGGGAATCGCCTAAGTTCAGTTGGACCCCGGAGACGCCGGCGGTCCCCAGCTCCCGCCGGAGCTCCTCAGCTTTCATGTGGGTGTTGGCGATGATGGCCGCTGGGATATCCACCTCCATGACGAGGTAAATGCCGCCCCTTAAGTCCAACCCCAGGTTAATGGATTTATTGGGCAAATATTTTTCCCAGAAGGCGGGTAACCGGCCATCGGCCGAGCCTAGGCGGTAGAGGGTGGGTAGGAAATAAAAAAGCCCACCCAAAATGACCAGAGCCAGCACAAGGCCCCGCGCGGTTAGATTTCTCTCCATGGCTCTCTCTAAGGCGCCCCTTTTAAGCTGTCAACAAGTTTTTTGGTTTTAGAGCTTAAAAAGGCCAGGATAAATGCGTTAAGCCCTTAAGGCTTATAGATGATTAAGACGATCGCTTAAATTATGGTTTTTAGGCGGGCGTAAAGCCCGCCTGAAAGGACCATTTTAGGTAAAAATAAAGGGCCAACCTATAAAGATAGATAGGGCCCTTCTAGACAATTTAGGTTATTTATCGGCCGCGTCTTTGGGGGCCGCGACGTCCCCAGTCGGGGTCTTTTGCACGCCCGCGACCGCGCTCCGGGCTATCTTGACCCGAACCTCCGGGGCGATGCGCACGGTCACTTCCTTGGGGTCCACCGCCGTCACCACGCCCAGTAACCCACCCACGGTCTGGATGCGGTCGCCCTTTTGGATGGAGTCCAGCATTTTCTGGCGCTCCACCTGTTGCTTTTTTTGCGGTCGAAGGAGGAAGAAGTAGAGGATAAGGACAAAGCCGGCCATCATAATGAAGGTCATGCCGGTCCCGCCGCCCCCTTGTTGCGCGGCTCCATCGGCCCCTGGGGTTTGGGGAGCCATGGCGTAGGCCCGGCTGGCCAAGATTGTTAGGTAACTGAGCATTTTACTCTCCGCGCTCTAAAAGTTACGGGGAATAATCTCCCCTAAGCGTCAAATTTTCGACTATAGCGAAAAAACTGGCCTTAAGCAAGGCCCTAAGGGTATTGATAATTAAACTATAAATTAAAATAAAGCGTATAGTTATTAATAACTATAACTTGTGGTTAAGGGTTAATTAAATAACTTTAGCCTCAGGTCGGTCAGACCGCTTCCGGGAACTAAAAAGCCCCCCTAATTTTTAGGTCGGCTCCCCGGAAGTTTGGCTAGCCTCAAACTCTTGGACGAACTCGGCTAAGGACCCAGCCAAGATGGCCTCGCGGGCTTGGGTCACTAAATCCTGATAATAGGTGAGGTTATGGATGGTGGCCAGACGCGAGAACAAAGGCTCATGGTTTTGGAGTAAATGGCGTAAGTAGCTCCGGGAAAAGTTTTGGCAAGCGTAACAATGGCATTTTGCGTCCACTGGGCTTAGATCGTCTTTATGCCGGGCGTTTAGGATATTGACTTTTCCTTTACGGGTGAAGAATTGGCCATTTCGGGCGTTCCGGGTGGGTAAAACGCAATCAAAGAGATCCGCCCCCCGTAAGATCCCGGCCACGATATCTTTGGGTTGGCCTAAACCCATTAAGTACAAAGGCTTATCTTTTGGCAATAACTTTTGGGCCGTCTCAATAGCGGTTAAGCGGTCGCTAAAGGGCTCGCCCAAAGCCAAGCCGCCAATGGAGTGCCCCGGAAAATCCAAATCCCGGATGGCTAAGGCGGCCTTTTTTCGTAAGTCCGGGTAAAAGCCCCCTTGGACTATGCCAAACAAGGCTTGGCCTAAAGAAGGGTCCCAGGTTTTCCGGGAGCGAGTCGCCCAGTTTAAGGTGAGATCCAAGGATTTAGCCGTGGCCGATTCCTCGGCGGGGTAAGGGGCGCACTCATCTAAACACATGTAGATGTCCACCCCCAAGTCCCTTTGG
Organism: Deltaproteobacteria bacterium; assembly: GCA_031273455.1. Classification (GTDB taxonomy): domain Bacteria; phylum Desulfobacterota; class Desulfarculia; order Adiutricales; family Adiutricaceae; genus JAIROO01. The sequence goes on from JAISRZ010000117.1 coordinate 13,081, forward strand.
GCCATAACCGCGGTCTCGGGGCTAAAAAAGGTCAGGGCCCCGTCATAGGGCGACCGAAAGGTCACCCCTTCCGGGGTCAGCTTCCGGATAGCGGCTAAGGAGAAAACTTGGTACCCCCCGCTATCGGTTAAGATGGGCCCCTCCCAACCCATAAACCGCCTTAGACCCCCAAACTTTTTAATGACCTCTAACCCAGGCCGTAAATAAAGGTGGTAAGCGTTGGCTAAGATAATCTTACAGCCAACCTTAGCTAAATCGTCCGGGCCCATGGCCTTAACCGTCCCCCGGGTGCCCACGGCCATAAAGGCCGGCGTGGGGACTAAACCGTGGGGCGTCTTAATAACCCCAGCCCGAGCCTTAGAATCCGGGTCGTCTTTAACGACCCGGAAAAAATCGGAATAATAGTCAGTCAAAACCTATCAACTTAAAAGTAATCCGCCGCGCTCTCGCGCGGCGGGAAACGGTTAATTTCTCAGATGCCCATCGCCCGTGACCACAAACTTGGCCGTGGTCAATTCTTTTAGGCCCATGGGCCCATAAGCGTGAAGCTTGGTGGTGCTAATGCCGATTTCCGCGCCTAAGCCCAAACAACCGCCATCGTTTAAGCGGGTCGAGGCGTTAACTAAAACGCAACCCGCGTCCACGCTTTTTAAAAAGGTCAAAGCCCTTTTTTGGTCTTTAGTGCAAATGGCCTCGGTGTGGTGGGAGCCGTATTGGCGGATGTGGTCCAAAGCTTCCTCTAAGCTGGCCACCACTTTAACGGCCAGCTTTAAGCCTAAAAACTCCCGGCCATAGTCATCGGCCTTGGCTTTGGTGGCCCCGGGCAAATACGGTAAGGCCTCGGGCGAGGAGACGATCTTGACCCCTTGGGCGATTAAAGCTGAGCCCACTTGCGGCAAAAACTTGGGGGCCTCTTTTTGGTGGACCAATAAGCACTCTAAAGCGTTACAAGTGCCCGGCCGACTGACTTTGGCGTTCATGGCCAGCTCCAAAGCCATCTTCCGATCCGCCCCCTCATCCACGTAAAGGTGGCAGACCCCTTTAAAATGGCGTAAAACCGGAACCTTAGCGTTCTCGTCCACAAAGCGAATGAGGTTTTCCCCGCCCCGCGGGATGACTAGGTCCACGTATTGGTTTAAGCCAATCAATTCTTTTAATTCCTCGTGGCTTAGATCCGGGAGGACGGTGGCCGCTTGGCCCGGAAGGCCGGCGGACTCCAAAGCCCTGGTTAGTAAAGGGGCCAAGGCTTTAGCCGTTCGGGCGACCTCTTTACCGGGTTTAACGATAATGGCGTTCCCGCTTTTTAAGGCCATGGCGCAGGCTTCAGCCACGGCCCCGGGCCGAGCCTCGCAGACAAAGACAATGAGCCCCAAAGGGACCCGCATCCGCCCCACCATGAGGCCGCTCGGTAAAGTCTTAAAGTCCTCAATGGCTCCTAAAGGATCGGGTAAAGCCATCGTCTCCCTTAAGCCAGCCACCAATTGGGTCAAGCGGTGGGCGGATAGGGCCAAGCGGTCGATTAAGGCCTCGCTGAGCTTATTGGCTCTAGCCTCTTGAACATCGTCCTGATTGGCCGCGAGGATTTGTTGGTCGTGGTTTTCCAAAAGCTCAGCCAAGCTTTGCAGAACCTGATTGCGGATCTGGCCGGAACTGGCGCCCAAAGCCGGTAGGGAGCTCGCCACCTGAGCCGTTATTTCGGGAAGGTTTTTTTTCTTGGTCATGTCATTACCGGGATGAAGGGGTTGTAGCCATCTTAAGGACAAGTTAAAATTTTCCAAAAAAGAACTGGTCTATATAGGCTTAAAAAAGGGCCAAGGATAAATAAACCACTATTATAGTTCACCTGAGGCTATATTGACAAAGTTTTTTTGACCCCCCCCTAAAAGGTTTAACTTTCTTACCGCTAAAATCCGGTGAATAATAGATTTTTAGGTATTTTAGGATATTAATATAGTTCTAATATTTAATAAATTGCTATATTATCGCGTTTAGTTTTTAAAAGAAAATATTTCCCAAGAAAAAACTTGACGAAAAGGCCTTACAGTTATGACTAGGGACCATTGGCTAAAAATTTCCCCATAAGCGCGCTCCAAAAGCCAAAATCGCCAATCACCAGAGGTTAGAGTCCTAAGATTAAAGCGGAAATATTGTTTTTATGACTCTAATGTCTCAAACTTAGCTAAAACGAAAGTCCGTCTGGCCATGACCAAGGCGACCATGATTACCGGCTGACCCGCCCCTCTATACTTATCGGCGTATCGCTTTTGGATCTGGCGTAAAGCCTTATCGGCTAAATCGGTCATTGACTCCCTTAGTTTGGCTTTAGCCGCGTCGTTTATCGGCGGAGGGAGAGG
>JAISRZ010000004.1 GCA_031273455.1 Deltaproteobacteria bacterium
CAAGTCTTCTGATTCTCCCGAGACTAATCCAGACGCGAATTCCGCCGACCCGCCAGAGAAAGACCCTAAACCAAAACATATTCCCCCGCCGCTGGACGACCAGGATAGAGCCAAGCTAAGGAAGTCAATGACCCCTTTAGCCGAGGCGGCTTTAATCCAGATTAAAGAGAAGTACGTCGATAAGTATAGGGGAGAAGGTCAACCAATCACCCTGGTCGCCCTGGTCATGGCCAGACGGACTTTCGTTTTAGCCAAGTTTGAGGTTATGGAACCTAAATTGAAGGCGTAAATTGACCAAAAACCGCGGCCCTAGGGCGCGAAAAACGGTCTTTAAGCTTAAGGTTTCGGGCCTTTTTGGCGCTTATTCAGCCTAAAGTCCCTTGGCGTGTCTATAGGCGACTCTAACGTATACCGCCACCTATAACCTAGACCTTGTGAAGGCTTACAGACCAGGCGAATTAGTGTCAGGCTAAATTATCGTTTTTTGAGGAAAAATAAGAGGAAATAGCAGGAGAATAAGACTAAATGGCGTCCCCAAGGGGATTTGAACCCCTGTTGCCGAAGTGAAAGTCCGGTGTCCTGGACCAGGCTAGACGATGGGGACGCGTTTTAGGTTGGTGGGCGACTACCAAGATCGAACGTATCTTATTGATTTTATTAAGAGAATTCTGGCGGGTATCTGTTTTACGCCCCCAAGGAAAACACTTAAAAAATGAAGAGACCTTAGACGAGAGCCCCTCTAAAAAAGGGAACTATAAAACAAGCGCTCTAAAAAATCAAATTTTTTTTCTTAAGCGTTGGAGAATTAATTTTCCAGTTGGCCTGTTCAAAGGCCCGTATCGCCGTTTACCATTGGAGGTCTTGGACTATGAAAAATCCTAATACAATTAAGGATGAGATAGACGCTATCCGCATCGCTCTGTATGAGAAAACAAAGGATATGACTATAAAGGAGTTTAATGAGTTTGTTGAGAAGCGGACCGCTCCAATAATCAAAAAATTTGGTTTTAAAGTCGCGTCCAAAATTGAAACCAAGGCGCCAGATCTTCTATACCCCCCCGAAAGACCCCCATAAGTGATGGATGTCAAGGTACCTTTACGAATCGCCTTGGACAAGAAAAAAGCCAAAAACCTTGATTTTACAGGGCTTTTAGCCTTTAACGAATTTCTTTGGAAAATGTGGTGGTGGGCCGTGCGGGATTTGAACCCACGACTCTCTGCTTAAAAGGCAGATACTCTACCGGCTGAGTTAACGGCCCATTTCCAGCTGACGCTGGGCTCTAACCTCGTAAACGATGGTTGGATCCTAGCGAAGCGGACGCCTTAAAACAAAAACCGCGACGGCTAGCTCCCGGGCGCGGTGGTGGTCCTTGAGGCGATCTTGAGGATATTAGACATCTTTCTTTTAATTGTCAACAAAAATTTTAACCTGACTTCGGTTTTTAACTGACTGTGGCTTCTACCCCATCGGCTCTATTGGGGCGATAGGTCTTAACCGCCGTTAGGTTCCAGCCTTAAACGCCCGCCCAACTAGACCCATGGCGGCCCTTAAGTCTCCTTAGAGACGACTTACCCCAAGTTAACCAGCCCTTTTTAAGCCTCTATAGGGCCTTTTATAGCCCTCCCTTCCAAGGCCCCTACTCGTTCCTAACCCTTGACCGAGCTATAGTCAGACGTCTTAAACGGCCCCAGGGGCCCTTAAGGAAGCCTGGCGGTCAACCCCTAGTGGTTTAAGATTAGACTATTTTGTGTAATAATGGACTAAGTATCGCCAAGGTCTTTAGCCCTCGCTGGAGCGGTAACTTTTAAGGCGATTAGATTTTTTGGTTTTGGACCTCTAATTTCTGGCCTTTTTGGCCAATCTGGATGGTATGGACAGCCAATCGAGCCATAAAGTGATCGCCATTGATGGTCCGGGCGGGTCGGGAAAATCCACCTTAGCCCAAAATTTAGCCCAGGCTTTGGGCTGGGTTTGTTTAGACACTGGGGCCATCTACCGCGTTGTGGCCTTGGTTTTAACCCAAAAAGGGTTAGTGAGCGCCGGGGAAAAAGTCGCCGGGGAAGTGGCTAGAAACCTTAATCTAACCTTTGAGAAAGTTGGCTTTAAACACCGGCTTTTCTTGGATGGCCAAGATCCGGGGGAAACCATTAGAACCCCGGAGATTACCACTTTAGCCTCTAAAGTCTCCGCTTTACCCGAGGTTCGAACCGCCCTTTTACCCCTCCAAAGATCTTTAGGTCAAGCGGGGGAGCTTATCGCCGAGGGTCGGGATATGGGGACCGTGGTCTTTCCCCAGGCGGGCTTAAAGTTTTTCTTAGAGGCCTCCCCCGAGATTAGGGCTAAAAGGCGGTTTTTAGAGCTGACCCAAAAAGGCGAAAACGTCACTTATTCCGAGGTGTTAGCGCGTTTAAAGGCCCGGGACCAAGCCGACGCGACCCGATCTTTAGCCCCTTTGACCAAAGCCCCGGGGGCGGTGGTCTTGGACTCTTCCTGTTTAACCGCCAGCGAGGTTTTTGAGGTGGCTAAAGATAAAGCCATTAAGACCTTTAACCTCTCGCTCTAGGGGCCTCTTTGGCCTTTGGCCAGACGGCCCCCAAATAAGCCCTTTATTAAAGATCTATTTTCTTTTATAATAGCATTTCTTTTGGCGCTTTCTTTAGTCGCTTTTCGTCTTAGGGGATTATCCGCTTGGTCAAAAAGCTATTTTAGCGAGGTTTCCCCATGAACTTTGACGACAAAGTCAATAGCCTCCTCGCGGGCTTGGCCAATAACCTTAACCAACCGCCGGTGGTCTTGGACGAGAGTTCTCGGGCTTCCATGGTGGTGAGGCATTGCTCCATCTTCTTTAGCCCCAGCGAGTGCCGACAGTATCTGTTGTGCCAGACGCCTATCACCAACCTCCCCAAAGGGGCCAATCGCGGGGCTATCCTCCGCATGATGGCCGCCAGCAACTATTCCAGTTCGGGCATGGGCGGGATCTTAGGGATCGATAAGGACACGGACGTGGTCTGGCTGACCTTCCGCTTAAAGTACGAGCGGGAGAACCCAGAGTCTTTTTTAAAGTTTATAGCCATCCAAACGGGTCTGGCCGAGTACTGGCAGAAAACCATTAACCTCCCCCAAGAGTTGGAGTTTGTCGTCTAAGAGCTTTTCTTATTTTTTCTTGGGGTGAAACTTTAGTGGCCTAAAATATTTAGATAAGCGCCCTAAAATCTTAGCCCCTTAGCTAAAAAATAACATCCTAATAGGAGTTAACAAATATCTTAAAACTCTATTTTACTTTTATTAATTTTTATATTATTTATTAGTGAAAAAATTTAGGATAACAACCTGAATCAGAACCAGGAGGGAGCTTCCTTTATCGGAAGTTTTTTGTTATTTTAGATTAATCTTTATCCTGGCCAACCTTCAGCGAGGGGATTCCTTGGCCCGTTTTTAGGGCTTAGTCCGCGCCAAATCCCTCGCTAGGGTCCGCTTTATAGGCTGGTCGCTCGTTATCCTTAAGGCGGTTTTTTCCTAAAACCACCCTTTAGGTCTTTAAGGGCGAACGGCCCAACTATCCTTGGTCACTACAACGATTTAAGTTTAGGGCCATAAGGACCCGGAGCCATTCCTGGGGCGGGGGGAACCCTGCCCCTAAGGCGGATAAGCTCTCCGGGCTTAACCTTTATCAATCGCCGGCTTTAAGCTGTCCGAAAACAAAAGGCCCCCGATGCAATTCCATACCGAGGCTGAACAACTTTTCGCGGCCCTTTCTGACCGGTTCACCGATCCTGATCTGGACCCTATCCAAGGGACCTGCCAGGCCGAGTTCTACGGCTACCCCTTTAATATCACCTATGACAGCGTTTTAAAGGCCCTCTTCGTTAAGGCCGGGTTGTGCCCTATTTCCACCCTGCCCGACCCGGATGAGGCCTTATTCACCATCTTAGGGGCGACTTATGAGTGGGCGAGCCTTTTAGGCGGCTCTTTTGGCCTGGATGACGATGGGTATATCTATTACCGGGTGCGGGTGGATCTGTGGCGAGCCACCGGGCCAGTGGACAAGAACCTTTTGGTGAACATTGTCCACACCATTATCGGGGCCCTGGACTGGGCGGTCTCGGCTTTGGGCCTAAACGAAGGGGAAAACTTCGCTTAGAAGGTCATCCACCAGGTCCCAACCAAACGAATTTTTATTCCCTTATTTTTTAAAAAATTTTTTTTCTTCTTGATTCTCTACAAATTCACGCTATAATATTGTGGAGTTTCAGAAAGGGATTATTTTGGCCTTTTTTACATATACCATACACTGGCCAAATGTATTAATAAGTTTTAATTAATTTCTGTTATTTCAAAATAGTACTCATTAATAACATCAATAATCGTTCGAATTCTAAATTAACCGGCTTAGGGCCAAGGAATTTAAAGGAGGCTGGAAAGCCCAGTTAAATATCCTCTCCCAAAGCCAGTTGACGCTCAATTTTGCCTTGCTTTTTCCTAGATTATTGGTACAATATTTTAACTTCTTAGCTGGAAATTAAACTCAAGCGGCTAACTAAGGGAAAATACCTCACGCTCGCTCTAAGCCTGGCTAATCATAACGAGCGTTTTTTTAAAACTAAATCAGAAATTCTTAAAGTTAATAAATCCGTAGGTTTTGATCGGATTTTTGGCCCTTCAATAGGAAGTCGCTCCTCTAGAGCTAGAAAGCCTTCATTTAACGGGCTTAAAGGTCTTAAACCAGGATATTCGCTTAATATCGCGGTAAAAACCCGTTTTTCGCTCGCGACGTCTTAGGGTAATCGCCCCGGGTCAAAAGGGAGAGGTCTAATGGTCGAAGAGTTGATCGCCTTTTTGAACTTCGAGTTTTCCCTGCAGCCAAAGGCCACTAAACTGGTGGAGGGTGACACGGTCACCTTGGTCAACCGCTGGTCCTTAAACTGGCGCGAATACTTAAAGTTCCTAGCTAGTCACGGCGTTCAAGTGGATCAAGGCAATCGGGCCCCCTTGGATAACTATAAAAATCTCCAGGCCGGCCCAGAGCTCTTCCAAGACCTCGTCAATTTCCAGTCGGAGCTGCGTCAGATCTTCACGGACATGATTGACTCCAAAAAACTCCCTTTGGAGTTTGTTAATCGTGTTTTTCGCCTAACTAATGGGCTTTCCACCTATTTTGACCCCATTGACCTTTATGGCGACCTCAACCCCGAGAACTTAGATCGCTTAAAAATCGCTCAGCGTTATGAGACGACCATCTATGGCCTGATGATCATGGCCATTGTCCGGGATCTCATTATCCAACGGCGGATCTTCCACTTGAGCCAGGTCGAGAGCGTCTTCGCTTTGACCCAGCCGGAAACGAATCTGGGCCCCATGGCGGTCAGTTTCGCGGCTCCGACCGCCTCTTCGCTGGACAGCCTAACCCCAAGTTTAGCCGCTCCCCCGACCGTCTTTAATCCGGCCCTTAACTTAACCCCGACCTTAGAGACTAAAGAGCCTAGGCCTTTAGCCGCGGAGCCTTTTGCCGCGGAACCTTTAGCCGCGGAACCCATAGCCGCGGAACCCATAGCCGCGGAAAGCGCGGAACCTTCCGCAGACCAGCTTCCAGAGTCTCTAACCGAGGAAGTGGAAGCTTCCGGGGATCTAACCGAGGAACCTTTAACCGCGGATCCGCTAACCCAGACCGAGGAACCCTTAAACCTAGAGACTAGTTATATAGACGCTAGTTTATCTATATCCAGCCCCCCAGAGACCATTCTGGAGGCGGAGCCAAAGGCGGAAGTTCTAACCGAGCCAGTCGTAAGCGCATCTCCCGAATACCCAACCGCCCCGACCTCTACGGTGGAGGAGCCCAACCAAGCTCCAACCCCTATCGTTCAGACTTTAAGCCCAGACATTCACCCTGAGGAAGTTTTGAAAGAAGATATATTGACTCCCCCAACCCCGGCTAAGGAAAGCTCCGCCAGTCTTGACCCAACCGGGGACACCGCTTTCATAAACGGAGCTAAAGGAGAGCCCCATAAAATTATTGTCGATCCTCTGGCCGCGGCGGCTGACCTAGAGGCCGCCGGAACCCCCCAGAAAGGCTCTTTCTTCTCCCGGTTAATACCTAAAGTTAAAGCCTCTATTCTTTCGGTCTTGGGCAAAGGGCCTAAAGCCTCTGAGCCCACTTTAGATCAACCCATAAGCCAAGTTTCCGGCGAGCCCGAGGTTAACCAAGCGATCGCGGTTAGCCCCTCGTCAGACGATGGCCAAATCTTTGTTTTAACGGAAGAGCTTATTCTGCTAGAGCCTGAGTCCAAGATAACTTCCAACGCTAGCGACGCCAACGCCGAGGCCACCGCTCTAACCCTAGAAAGCGCCGCCCCAGCCTCTGAGGATAGCCAAGAAGCCAAACCGGAGGATGCCGAGATTGTCGCCGCTAGCGAAAGCTCCGCTGGCGACTTGAGCCAAGCTCCTCTCCCCGCGGATGAAAAGATTTCCGATTTGGCCGCTTACTTAACCATCGCTCTCTATAAAGACGAGAGCGAGGCCCCAAGCCCAGCCCACGCGGCTGAGACCGCTCAAGCTGAGACTGACCAGATTGAGGCTAGCCCGGCTACGGACGAAGCTATCGCTCAGGATTTAATCGCCACCGAGTCGGCTTTAGAGCTGGAAGCGACCAACCTAGAAACCTCAGAAAATATCGAGGCCCCAGAAGGTATCGACCTATCGCCCGCCCTGGAGGAGGCTAAGGCCAATCAAGAAGAGCTGGAGGCCCTAAACGCCTTCGCGCAAGACTTACCCGTAAGGTCGCCTTTAGAAACCGTCACTGAGACCTTGGCTATTGTTGAGTCCATCAGCCTAGCCGAACCCGCTTTAACCGCTAGCGACGCTCCCGCCGCGACTTATGATCTGACCGAAAGCGAAGAGCCCAGCCTTGAGTTCGCCAGTGGCATAATTGAAGCCGCAACTAGCGACGCCACTGAAGAAATCACCGCTCTGGAAGACACGACCTACGCCTTTGAGACGGAAACCTCGGTCGTGGCTGAAAGCGAAGAAGCCGAAAGCGAAGAGCCCAGCCTTGAGTTCGCCAGTGACATAACTGAAGCCATAGCCAGCGAAACTTCGGAAGAGTTCACCGCTCTGGAAGACACGACTTACGCCTTTGAGCCGGAGTCCACGGTCGTGGCTGAAAGCGAAGAAGCCGAAAGCGAAGAGCCCAGTGTGGAGTTCGCCAGCGACATAACTGAAGCCGTGACTAGCGAAGCCACTGAAGAAATCACCGCTCTAGATGACACGACTTACGCCTTTGAGACGGAAACCTCGGTCACTTCCGCAAGCGAAAAAGCCGAAAGCGAAGAGCCCAGCCTTGAGTTCACCAGCGACATAACTGAAGCCGTGGCTAGCGACGCCCCTGAAGAAATTACCGCTCTAGAAGACACGGCCTACGCCTTTGAGCCGGAGTCCTCGTTTATCGCTGAGAACGAAGAACCCAGCGTTGAGCTGGCTAGCGAGCTAACTGACGCCGTGGCCAACGACGCTTCGGCGGATAACGCCGCTCTGGAAGACGCTACTTACGCCAAAGAGACGGAAACCTTTATTAGCGCGGAAAGCTGTGAGCTTATAGACGCGCCTTTCGCCACGAGCCCGCCTAATTTGGCCGCCACGGTGGAGCGGATCGATCTAGTCCAGCCCTCAGCCGAATACGCCGTCACCTTAGAGACCGCGGTCGAGCCTTCTTTAGCTAGCTCGAGCGAATCAAGCTTAGAAGAAAAGAAGGCTGACTTCACCCAGTCTCTTTTAGAAGGCTCCTTGGATAGCCCTATGGATGAGGAAGAGTTTGACGTGACTTCCTTAACCATCGAGCTCGCCCAGTACTTAGTGGAGGAAAAAGCCTCCCCCAAAGCTGAACCCTCCCTCTTTGACAACCTGGGCGCGGTGGACCCTCAAGAAAGCTTGAAAGGCTGGAAGAGGCTAGTCACTAAGGAAGCCGCTATCCTGGCGGCGGTGGCTAAAGAATCGACCCCCGAGCCGCCGGTCTTTGAGCTTACGGAAACCGACCTCATTTTAACGCCCTTAAGCGCGCTGGATCGCCCAGTTAAGGGCGAGTCTTTAAGCTCCTTAAGAGCCAAGACCCCCAAAACTCTGCTGCCGGTCGCTCAGGTTTTTGACCTGGACGCCCCCGAGCGACTGAGGTGGTCGCCCGCGTCCAGCGAGGACCCCGTTCTGGACTTAGAGGCCAGCGAGGTCCCCGAGGAGCTAACGGAAGGCCAATTGGACGATCTAGCTAACCTAGTGGAAAAAGAAGAGAGCTTAACTTTTTCCCTAACGGCTAAACCTTTAACCGCGGCCACTGAAGAAGAGCCTTTACTCGTCTTGGTGGACAAACTGGAGTCCCCCCCAGCCGCGGAGGGTCAGCTGGCCGCGGAAAACCAGCCCCCAATCGCCCAGGAGACTGGCTTAAGCTTAGAGACAATAGTGGACCCAGCCATTAACTTGGCCCATAACCCGGCGAATATCCCGTCCGCGGCCCTAACCGAGCCCGAGCCGAATAATACCCCTAACCTATCTTTGGCCTCGCCTAGCTCCTTTTTAGAGTCCATCGCGGCCATGGCTTTGGGTAATGAGTCCCTGGTTAGGGAAGAAGAGGAGCCGCTAGCGGAAAACCTCGAGTACCTGCCCGAGGGGTATTTACCCATTGAGCTCCACTTAGCCACCTTAGAGCAACGGCGGTCTTTAAGCGAGACCATGGAAAAGCGGGCCTTCTTCTTCTAAAATAAGAGCGGGGTTAGCCCTTTTAAGGTCTTTTCGCGACCTAAAAAGGCTAACCCCGCTCCTTAATCGCCCCTTTTAAAAAACCGATCCTTTAAGAACCGTATTTATCTTGACAGTCTTGGCAGATTCGCGGCCAAGTCTCTTTGGCTCCAGCTAAGCTCGCCCGTAAGCTTTTAATCTTTTCCCCATTAAAGACGCTTAGTAAACTTTCTTGCTTAATATCCCCCATTATTAACTCTAACCCCGAGAGATCGCAACAAGGGGTCACCTGTCCGTTATGCCGGATAAGGAGCCTTTTATTTGGTTGGGCGCAACGCCCCCCAGGGGCGGGAAATAAACTATTTTGGGGGAAGAGAGCCGGGGCCTTTGGGGAAAAGCGCCCATAACTTTGGGCCGAGAAAAACTCCACCTTATTGGCCCATTTTTCTAAAAATGGCTCTAGCTCCAGCTCGTTATATTTAGTGACGCAAAAGCTAAGACGCAATATAGGCAATTTGACCCCAGCTTCTTGCCTAGCCGCTAAAAACTCCAAGATATTGTTCTCTAAAAGCTGATAATCCCCGCCGGGCCGGGCTTTTTGGTAGGTTTCTGGGGTAACCGCGTCCACGCTGACCATTAGGCGCGTTAAACCGGCTTTAATCAGCTCCTGGCTTTTGGCGCGGGTAAGTAACTGCCCATTGGTGTTAAGCATCGCGTCAATGATCCCCGAATCCCGGGCCAGGGCCACGATCTCCGGGAGGTTCGGGGCGGTTAAAGGCTCCCAGAGGCCGCCAAACCCTAACGCCATTTGCCCTAAACTGACCCCCTCTTTAATGAGATCGCTAACCGTTTTTAAGCTCAGCTTTAAGGGGCTTTTCACGGCCTTTTGGCCATTGGGGCACATGGGGCATTTTAAGCCGCACTCTAGCTGAAGCTCATAATCCACGTGCAAAGGAAACTTGGGGGTTATTTTAAAGGTTTTGGCGGCCTCCCACTTAGCCCGGTAGGTTTTAAAAGTGTCCCCGAGCTCTTGGGTCAAGATAGCCAAAGGATCTTTGGCCGCTAAAAACCTGGAGACCCTTAAGGAGTCGGCCCCGACCTCCCGCAACTCTACCAAGGGTAGGCCTCCGGCGGATCGCCTACAGTCTTGGGCTCCTTTAGACGAACCGCGATTAAGGTGTTGGGAACGGGCTTAGCCGGAGCCCCCCAAACCGCCCGGATATAAGAGCCCGTTAAAACCCGAAAGCGGCCCTTAGGGTCTAGGGTATTTTCCACTAACCCGAGGTGTTTAAGGGGATACTGGGTGGTTAAAAAAGCCGCCCTTTTAACCTTATCCAAGTCCTTTAGGGCTTTAACCCGCTCTTTTTTAACCGGGTCGGGGATTCGCTCCGGAAACTCCGCCGCCTTGGTCCCAGGTCTTGGGGAATAGGGAAACACATGGAAGTAGCTTAAGGGGAGTTCCTCTAGTAACAAATAGGTCTGTTGAAAGTCCTTATGGCTCTCCCCGGGGAAACCCACCAGAACGTCGCAGCCTAAAGCTAGCGGCCCAAACTTTTGGGCCAGATCTAAAATAATCCGCCGGTAATCGTCTCTTAAATAAGGCCGACCCATTTTCTTTAAGATCCGATCGCTCCCGCTCTGTAAGGGGGCGTGGATATGGGGGGCCAGTAAACCGCTTTCTAAGGCCTCAGAGGCCCAAAAAATCTCGTTAGGCTCTAAGGAGCTAAGACGTAAGCGAAAGTTCCTAGGGGCCTTAAATTCCGTAGCGATTAGGGCTAAAAAACGCCGCAGATCGGTTCCTAAATCTTGGCCGTAGCGGCCCAGATGGATTCCGGTTAGAACGACTTCCCGGACCCCGGCGCTTAAGATGGCCTTTAATTGGCTTAAAGCCACTTGCGGCTCTAAAGAGCGCTCCGGGCCTCGGGCCAAAGGGACCACGCAATAAGAGCAATAGGCGGCGCAACCGTCTTGGATCTTTAAAAAAACCCGCGTTTTATAGGGGGCCGGAACCGCGGAAAAGCTCGAATCGAAAGTGGGTGGGTGGGTTAGCTTCTGGGGGTTAAGGCGCTTAGGCAAATAATCTAAAATATGGTCTCGGCCCTTCGCGTCTAAAGCGAGGTCAGCTAAATTAGGGGCCACTAACTTTTCCGGGCTCAGCTGAGCTAAGCAACCGCTAGCCACCAGGTAAGCCCCCGGGTTAGCGCGCCTTAATCTACGGAGGAGGGTTAAAGCCTCTTTATCGGCCTTACTAGTGACCGAGCAGGTGTTTAAGACAATGAGATCCGCGCCCACAGGATCGCCAATATCATAACCAGCTTTACTCAACCCAGCGAAAAGGGCGGCGGACTCGGCCTGGTTGACCTTGCAACCCATGGTGACAATGGCGGCGCGCATACGGAGAAAAGCTTAATTATGATCCGGGACCAAGACCACCTTACCGGCCAGTTCCCCTTCGCTAAACACGGCCAAAGAGACGGCCAGATCGGGCATGACCACCTCCGAGGGGAGTTTAGCCGAAAAAGCCCGGCCCCCTAAGGTTAGCTTGGGGTTAATCAAGGGGGTTTCCCCAGCCAGATCCACCGCCGTGACCCGGACCTTGGTTTTGGGTTTGACTTTCAGCCTTTGGCCCACCAAAAGGTCCCGGGATTTCCCGTCAATAACCAAAGTGACTTTCTGGAGAACCGGGGCTGGGACCACCAGGTAAGAGCTAAAGAGGAGCTTTTTGCCAAATTCCGCCCCCAGTTGGTAGGTGGGGTACTCTTCCCCGGCCAGGGCGAAACGGCTGATTAAATCCTTCCCAATATTGGCGACGGCGCCCTTATCGTGACCAGTGGCGTCCCCAGGCCGCCCAATAAAGCCGCGTAAGTTCATAACCGTCCCGTTAGGGAGGGGGTCCTTGGCGACAATATCCTCTAACTTAACTTTCGAACTTTTGCCCACGGTTAAAAAGGCCCCGGCTTTTAAAAACACTGGTTGGCCGTCAATCTCCAAACTAAAGCCATTAACCGCATCTACGCTAGCCCCGGAGGTTTTCGGGGTCGCGGTCGGGGTCGCGGTTGGGGTCGCGGTTGGGGTCAGGCCCGGGGGTGGGGAGCTCGAGGTCGTGGGCGGCGTTTTAGGGCCATTAAGGTCGATGGCGGCCCCAGCCCCAGCGGTGACCATGGTCCCATCCTTTTTTAACTTTGGCGAGGGCGAGCCTTTGGGGAGCAACCCCACTTCCACCTGGCCAAAGGGGGCGTTGTCGCGGCGAGCTATGACGCTGGTGGGCTTATGGATGGCCAAGGGCAAACGAATGTCGTTCACTCCGCCCACCCCCAGAATGTCCACCGATAAACCGCGATCGTAATTAGCCCCCACGTGGATGACTTCCACCGTGTCCCCGGGGTTAACGAGTAAAGTTTGGCCATCGGAAACGGCCACGGGCAAGTCGCCGTTAACTGAGATGACCAGGTAGCTTAAAGTGGGTGGGGTGAGATTAACCCGGGGTTGCTCCACAATAACCCCATAAATCTCCATAAAGGCGTTCACCGCCAGGTTATGCTGCCGCACCTTCATTTCCAAAGACGGCAGTTGCTTGGAGGTTTCTAGCCCGTAAGCTGGAATGCCCAGTTTGGTTAAAGCGTAGTAAGTGGCCGAGGATCTTTGCTCTTGATGCTTGGTCTTTTCCGAGAGGGTGTCGTGGTTGGAAAAATGAAACTTGAAGTTTTTCTCCGGGATGTTCTTATTAATGAGCTCCACCACTTTCCGGGCCTCTTGGCCCAAGTGGAGAACCCGCCCGGTTTCGGGATGGGTGTAAACCTCGGCGTCAGCGATAACGCATTGGCCGTAACGGGAGGGGTTAGCCATGTCGCTCTCCCAGACCGGTCGGAAAAAGCCCGACCCATCGTGGAGATTTAAGAACAGATCGCTTTCGGCCATGAGGTTCTTAATGATCTCCACGGCTTCGCGATCCGGGTCCATGTCTTTAATATTGGCGAACTTCCGGTTCATGTCGCCGTCTTGGCCCCGGTCAAAGGCGATGATGGACTTAAAATTGGCCCGGGGGACCACAATGAGGTTGCCCCGCTGGAGCGATAGATCCACGTACATGTCGGCCGACAAAAAGCCCCCGGGCTCATCGCCTTGGATGCCGCCTAAGATCATGATGGTCGGGCCTTCTTGGCGACCGTAAATCTTATAGATGTCCAGCTCTTGGGCCGTGCCCTCAAAGTAGACGATATGCTGGCGATCGCCGCCGTAACTGGCCGCAAGTAAACTGGGCTCGGTTAGCCCGAAAGCTAGAAGGGCGATCGCGCCTAGCGAGAGGGCCAACCCCAGGTTATTGGTCCTCAAAATTGATCCTCTCCCGAAGAACCAGCTCGGAACTGTCCTCGTCAAAAGCCATTATTTCCACGCTTAAGATCTTCCCGCCTTGGGGGATGGGGACCTTCCCTTTGACCACTTTGGAGGACAAGATGTTGTACCTAGCCCCAGCCTTAAAAGCGGCCGCGCTGTCTTTGAGCGGGAACTCCGGGACTGGGGCCAAGGTGACCCGACCCCGGTTATCCACCACCGCGAAGATGGCCACCGAGCGACCGCGAGCCCTTTGCCCCGGGTCCTCGACCTTTAAGTTAAAGGTGAACTGGCCACCCTCGGCTAACCGAAAATCAGCCACCTCCAAGTGACTGTCCCCGGTCGGGGGCTGGGGCCAATTTTTCCAAAATATGCCCCAAGCCTTGGACTCCGGGGTGTCGGGCGTAAAAACCGCGATAGGCTCGGCCGGAGCCTCGCCGCCCGGGGGGCCATCCGCCCCAGGGGGGCTAGGGCCGTTGGCGTTGGCCTCCAAGGGGATGTCAGTCACGACCCCAGGATTATCGGTTGGGCTTAAGTTAGTGGCGGAGTTGGTTCCCTCTTTAGGGCCATCTTTGCCATTGGGGTTAGCGGTTGGACTGGCGGCGAGGGTGACGTTACCCCCTAAAGCCACGGGTTCCCCGGCGTCGGCTAAGCGGGCGGCCTCGTCTAGCTCCTCTAAGATCTTCCGGGCTTGGTCCGGGGCCGCCTGGACGTCTTTTTGATACTTAATCATCTCGTTCTGACGGCTTAAGTACTCCAAGCGGTCCGCGTAGGCGTCCCGGTCTCTAATGGCCCCCACCCAAAGGTAAGCGATTAAACCCATGGCCCCCATGGCCACTACGGCTAAACAACCCATGAGCCACAAAAAGCTCACGGACAGGTTTAAGCGCCGAGTTTGCCCATCGGCCCCCATGACCAGGATATGGAGGTAACGGCCTGGCTCCCGGCGGTTCTGGGTTTTAAGGTTATTGGGTAGTTCCGACAAAAATATCTCCCGAAATATTATGGCCTGGCTTTAAAAGTTTCCAACACTATCCGCCAGCGCCCCTTTCGCGGTTTCAAGACCAAGGTCTTTTGGCCCCGATCTTTCACGGAGTCGCTAACGTAATCCTGGGTAAAGGTGATTTGGGCCTCATTGGCGGCGATCTTAACTTTGACGTCCTTGGCCGTGACCTTTAAGTTTTTAGTGGCGGTCATGAGCCGGCCCCGGTATTTTTTAAAAGACTTTAAATGAATTTTCCTTTCCGGGAAGTAAAAGTCCTCAGCGTAAAAGTCAAAGTAACCCGCCTGATCCCGAGCGTTCCAAGCGGCCAGCCAACCGTTTAAGGTCAGCTTGAGCCGCTCTTCCGTGGGCCGCTCTTCCGGGGATCGCTCCTTGGGGGGCGGGGTCTTTTTCGGCGGCTCGACCGCTTTAACCGGCTCGACTGGGCTAGCCGGCGTGGCCGCTTTAACCGGCTCGACTGGGCTAACCGGCGGGGCCGCTTTAACCGGCTCGACTGGGCTAACCGCCCCGTTTTCCGGGGCCGACCCGGCGGCCGGCTCGATCTCGGGCTTTAACTTGACCACCACGGTCGGGGTCGCCCCATCTTGATTTTTACCCGCCCCGTTCTCCGGGCCATCGTCCACGATGGGCGGGACCGCGGTCCGGGATTTAGCCCCAGCCTCCAAGGCGGCCCGAGCGCTTTCCTCGTTAGCGGCCTCCGTGGCCGAGGCCACAACCACTGGCCTATCCGGGGCCACCGGGGTCACCGCCCCAGCGGAAGCCACGGCCACTGGGGAAGTCACGCTGGCTAAGGCTAAAGGCGGGGTGGTTAAAGCGGCCATCTTCTGGTCAGTGGAGAGTTTTTTGTTGGGCCCGGGAGAAGGGAGGTTATCAAACTCCTCGGCCAGAATAGAAAAACTGGGCCCGTTTTTGGCTAGGTAAAGTCTTTTGCGGCCCACCGACTGGAAGCGGTTATCGCCCTGGTAACGTTGGATAAAGGTGGCCACCAGAACGTCTCGGTGCCAAAAGATCCGTAAATCCTCCACCTCTACGGAGATCCGCTTATAGCTCTCAAAAATCCGCTTTTTGTGATCCATCCAGCCCTCTAAGGAACGGTTCTCCGAGTTGATAAAGGCTGGATCGTACAAACGGCGGTAAGCGGTGAGGTTCTTATTGGCCCAAGAGACCCGCCAGGTCTCCACGAACCGCCGAGCCGCTTTAGCCAACTCTTTTTGCTCGGCCACGGGGACTAAACGTAACCGCTCCACCACCAAGATGGGGGTGTCGTAAAGCTGGATGGAGTCCTCTAAGGCGGCTAAATCGTGGTTAAAAAGCTCCACGCAACCTTCGGAGTCAAAGTCCACTAAGGGTTTATTGATCCCGTGGGTCCAGATGCCGTCCCCGCCCCGGCCCAGGCGCTTATCCCAGAAGTTGGGGTAATCCATGGGATAAGCCAGAATTCCATAAATGGCCGGTAATTCCTCGGGTAAGAGCTTCTGCCGAAAGATGTAATAACCCTCGGGCGTCTTTTTGTCGCCCCGGATCAGTTTATCGCCCTTAATCATGCCCGTGGAGCAAGGCACGACCTTTTCCAGGATCAGGTTCCCTTGGCCATCGGAGCGGTAGATCCGCAGTTCTTGGGCCCCTTTGTCCACCACCAGAACCAAGCCCGCCCGCCCCGGCTCCAAAATGGACTCGGGCCACTCTAAGGCGTAATCTTGGCTCAAGGCCGACCCTTTAAGCAGAATAAGGGCCAAAAAGAGCCCCCAAGCGATCGTCTTCCGCAACGGCTTAAACCTTAAGAGTTCTTAGCGCTGACCGGAGCCGGGGCCAGGCTAAGCTCCCGGGAGCCCGCGGGCCAGCTAATGACTAAAGAGCCATCGTCCGGGGTATTGGCCGGAAAACGGACCGCGAAGACCTTTTCCCAACGGTTAAAGACCGGATAGTAATCCCACCAGATGTCCGGTTTAACCTCCTCCACGGCTAAAGCGTCCAAAACTTGCCCGCCCGAGCGCAACTGGAGGCGAATGCGGCCATTGGTTAAAACGTCCTCTTTAGTGAGCCCCTTAATGAATAAACCCACTAAAACAATCCTGGCCGGCGGGCCTTCCGGGGGTAGCCAGGCCTTTAACAAAGCCTCGCGCCTTTTGTCCTCGGACCAGCGCGCCTGACCCGCGGCCATCACTTCCCCGGTTAAGGGCAAGACGTCCACCCACAGGACTTCGCCGAGCTTGTTTAAGTAGAATATCTCGTCATGAGCCAGGCGCGTCTTCAGTAAAGCCAGGTAATCGTCCCGACTTTTGATCTGAGCTATCCGCCCAGGATCCAAGGGTCCAGTGGAGCAGGCCGTAACAAGGAGGAGCGACACAAGGAGCGATAAGGCCAGAAGCGGCCACACTCTTAAGTTAAGGCTTTTAACTCGCGAAAATATCCAGGGCATCGTTTAGGTTTACCTTTAAAAGTCAAAAATTTCCTCATATTAGAATACAACATAAGGGCGCCTTAAGCAAGTCGCGAGCCCCCTTATAACCTTCAGCTAAGCTTTGAGGTTCCTTAGGTTTTTGACCGTTTTTTTTCGGACCGAGCCCCGACAATTAGGGGTCAATGGCCGTTAGATCCCCTTTAGGCGGCAAGTCCGGGTCAGTTCTGGGGGGCTAGAGGTCATCAAGGTTAAAAAAGGGCGCCTGGCTAGGGCCTTAAGAGCGGCTAGGGCTGACTAAATTAGGTAAATTTAAAAAAAATTGGCTTCTATTAGCCATTAAGACCAATAGAAGCCACAAAATTTTTGGCTTTTAGATGGTATAATTACCCTAACTTAAGGTTATTGTCGCCAAGCGGTCAGCCAAGACCAGTAGTAGGGTTTATCGACCACTAGCTCCATCTGGCCCCGCGTTCGCTGGTCCTCGTAAAGGGCGCTCTGAAACCCCCGCGAGGCTAGAAAGTCTTGGACCTCGCTAAGAGACCAACGGTTCCAATAGCCCTTTAAGTGGTTATAGCCCTCATCTAAATACCCGTCTATTTCCCACCGGATGACGGTCTCCGGGCCAAAATTGTCTCTAACGACCAAGGCCTTCACCCCAGCGTCCACCAAGCGGTCCAAAGGCTCCCGAAAGTCGGGCCGAAAGGTTAAAACGTTAATCACCGCCGCTAGATCAAACTGGAAGCCGTAAAGGTCCTCCACCGCCCCCGCGATAATCCTTTTCGGGTCCAAACCCAGTTTTTTAAAGGCGAACCGGGCTCGTCTAACGGCCTTGGGGCTGGAGTCTAGACCATAGTAGTCGACTTTGAGCCCCCTTCGAACCAAGGAATGGTAAAAATGCCCTCCCGCGCAGCCCACGTCCAGAAGCTTTAAGTTATGGCCCTTAACGAACGGGGCCAGAAGCTCGGCCCCTTGGGCCGCGCTATCCATTTCTGGGGCTTTAGCCAAACCGCGAGCGGTGATTAACTTTAATAACCCTTTAGACCGCTCCCAGATGTTCAGCTCCGGTCTCATTTAGGCGGTTGGCGGCGGAGTCGCGGGCGCGGTCGGGGGCGCGGTTGGCGGGGCGGTTCCCCCGGGTTGAGGGCCGCTGGCCCCGGGGTTCTCGGCGGGTTCTTGGGCCGCCTCGGGGGCTATGGGGTTAGAAGCTGGGGGCCCCGGGATCGGGGCTAAGCGGCCTTGGGCTAAAGACTCCCGCAAAACGCTCATGACCATATCGGTCCGGTTTTTGATGGTGGCGTCCAACCGACCCACATCGGCTTCCATGACCAGATCCCCCGGGCCCAAAGCTGGATCCGGGACAAAACTGATATTGACTAAGCCAGCCACCTCGCCCCGATATTCGGCCCGGGCCGCTTCCAACTCGGCCAGGTCCCCGGGGTTAATCCGAAAGACGGCCTCATGGGACTGGCGTAAATGCTCTAAGGCGGCTTTAAAGGCCCCCGCCGCCAGGCCCCGACCGTTTTCCACCTCTTTTTTGACAATGGCCTCAGCCGCTTCCACGGCCAGTTCCACCATCATGGCCCCGTTAGCCGCCCACAGCTCCGGGTAAAGGTCGTTAAAACGGTCTAAGGCCTTTAATAAAGTCTGAACCTTGGCTAAAGCCTCTTCCCGCCCTTTAGCCTCGCCCAAGGCCAAGCCCTGGGCTTGACCTTGGGCCAAACCGGTCTTCTGCCCCTCAGCTAGCCCTTTTTGGGTGATTTCCTCTAAGGTTCGCCGCTTTTCCACCTCAAAGGCTTCTTTAGCCGCGGCTAAAGCGGCCTTGGAGGCTTTAAGCTCAGTGTCTTGCGCGTTTAAGACTTTCTCGCGCTCCTCGATCTTAGCCTTATGGTCGGCCATGGCCTCGTTGACTTTAGCCATCTCGGCTTTAATGGCCTCTAATTCCTCGTGGGCTTTGGCCGCGTCGGCTATCTGGATTTTGGCCGTCTCTTTAATGGCCTCGGCTTCTTTAGTGGCCGCCTCTTTAATAACCTCGGCCGCGCTTTGGGCTTTAGCCGCCAACTCTTGAGCCAGCGCCTCGCCTTTAGCCTCGACCTCGGCTAAGATGGCTTTTTCCTTTTCCCGGGCCGCTAAGACCATGATTTTGGCCCGTTTTTTGGCCTTTTCCAAGGTGTTAATGATATTAACGTCTTTTAAGTTTAAGTCTTGAAACTCAAAAATTTCCGTATCCGGGGGTTTTAAAGCGTCAAAGTTAACCGCGTTTTTGGGGGCGCCTTGATCAAATGGCTCAAAGAGGTAACCTAAAGAAGGCCCTTCCCGTAAGGGTTTGGCCCCGGGCTCCGGGATTTGGGGGTCAAACTTAGGTCCCGTTTGGGCGTTAGCGGCGATTTTGGGGTCATAAAACTCCTGAAAATGACCGCTGGGGCCCTTAGACGGAGCGTCAAAGGACTCGCCCTTAAAGGTTTCGGCCTTCATCCCGGCTGTCTCTTTGGGGCTAGGCTCCTCGTTAAACCGCTTAAACAAATTGATCCCCCTCGCCCTTACCGATGACTATCTTGCCCTCGGCCTCCAGCTTTTTAGCGGCCCGTAAAATAGCTTGCTGAGCCTTTTCCACGTCGGCTATCCGGGTGGGCCCCATGGCCTCCAGATCCTCTTTAATCATGCTGGCGGCCCGCTCGGAAAGGTTGGCGAAGACCTTATCTTGCATGGCTGGGGAGGCGGCCTTCAGGGACAAGGTTAACTCGTCGTTATTAACCTCCTTTAAGATGGCCCGAATGGATTTGTCGTCCACGTTAATGAGATCCTCAAACACGAACATGAGCTTTCTGACCTCATTGGCTAAATCGCTCCGCTCCTCATCCAGTTTGGTTAAGATGGCGTTTTCCGTGTTCTGGTCCACCTGGTTCAAGATCTCGGCCACCGTGCTGGAGCCGCCAGCGGGCCGCCCGCCAATGGGGCCTTGGGCTTTAATCTCTTCCCTTAGAACTTGCTCCACTTCATCTAACACTGAAAAGTCCACCGGCTCCAAGTCGGCGATCCTGAGCATAACGTCTTGTTGCAAAGGCTCCGGGAACTCGGAGATGATCTGGGCGCTTTTACCCGGATCCAAGTGGGCTAAAACTAAGGCGATGGTTTGGGGATGCTCGTTGCGAATGAAGATGCCCAAAGACTTGGCGTCAATGTTTTTGATGTTGGAAAAAGGCACCGGGGAGTTAACGTCTTGGATTAAACCGCCAGCCCGGTCCCCATCTAAGGCCCGACCAATGGTGTTTTTGAAAAAATCATCGCCCTTAACCCGGACATCCCCGGGTTCGCTAACCGCCTGGGCGAACTCGTAAAGAACGTCTTGGATCTGCGTGGGGGAGACGTTTTGGATGCCGGTCATGGCCCGACCCAAGGATTTGATCTCTATATCCTCCAGCTCTTTAAAGATATCCGCCGTAAACTCCTCGCCCATGGTCAAAAGGAAGATGGCCGCTTTTTCCGGGCCGGTGAGCTCTTTGGGGATTAACTTATTGTCCTCGCCACTCATTGGTCCCCTCCTAAGCCTTGCGTTTACTTCCCTTTATTCTACCATAAACCGTAATTAGGGGGGAATATCCCCCCTAATTAGACCTAATTTAAAGCTTACTTCTCCCGAGCCTCAACCTGGGGTTTTTGCTCGATCCAGTTCCTTAAGAGCCCCACGGTCCGATCCATGTTCTCCCGGGCCAAGGGCATGACGTTATCCCGACTCAGTTGCCCATAAGCCAAGCGGGGGGCCTCCTCGTCCTCCGGGCCAGCGTCCTCGTCTTCGGGCTCGTCCGGGGTCTCGTCATCGTAGTGAACCAGATCCACGTCTTGGTTAGCCGGCTGATCGGGCGGCAAGGCCTCCTCCGAGCCCGCCCCAACGGCGGTGGGGGCGATCTCTTGCCGAGGCGGTAAGGGTAAAGGCAAACTTTCGCCTGGGCCGCCCGCGAGCGGGTAATCCGGCAGAACCGCTTGCTCAGCCCCACTGCCAATGGGCTCAACCTCTTTTTTCAGCCAGTTAAGGATAGGCCGAATGACGAAGAGGAAGAAAAGAACGATTAGGAGTAGGTTAATAAAGGGCCGCCCAAATTCCCGTAAGAGATCCAAAACAAACAGAGCCCAGACGTTGACGGTTTCCTCGCGATAAAATTCCAGGCTTGACACCGACACGCTGTCCCCCCTCGCCTCGTCATAGCCGATAATGTCCCGGATGGCCTGGCGGAGCCGCTCCAGCTTCTCTTCGGGGAGGGGGTTAAAAACCCGGCTCCCATCCTCGGCCGTGGTGAAAAAACCATCCACTAAAACCGCCACGCTGACCTTTTTGAGGTCGCCAGACGCGGAGACGGTTTTGCGCTTGATATTGGTGATCTCGTAGTTGGAGGTCTCCTCCGTGCGCGAGTAAACCTCTTGATTGCCGCCTTGGTTGGCGTTTTGCCGGTTAGCCGTCCCCAACTCGTAAGTGGCGTTGGGAATGCCGGCGTTGGCCCGCCCCGGGCCGGTGGACCTTTCTTGGATGCGCTGCTCGGACCGGACGGCGGTTCTCTCCGGGTCGTAGATATCCTCGCTGGTCACCACCTCTTTAAGATCCAATTCGCAGTTGACTTGGGTGGTGGCCTTGTACGGGCCTAAGACCTTTTCTAAAGTGGCGTTGATCCGGTTGGCCAGATCCCGCTCGTAAGCCCGTTTCCGCTTTAATTGGTCGTCATTTAGCAAACCCGGCTTTTCCGAGTCGGCGCTCCACAAAAGCCCGCCCTCGGTGTCAATGATGGAGACATTGCTCGGGGTTAAACCATCCACGGCCGAGGTCAATAAGTGGACCACGCCCATGAGCTTCGGTTTATCCAAAGAGGCCCCGCGCTGTAAGGTTAGAACCACCGAGGCCGTGGGGTCTTTTTGATCCTCAATGAAGAGGGTCTCCTTGGGCACGGTTAAATGGATGCGAGCGTCCGTGACCTCGGGAAAACGCATTAAGGTCCGCTCCAGCTCCCCGGTGACGGCCCTTTGCAAATTTATCTTCTGCTGGAGATCGGTCACCCCCAGCTTTTGGTTGTCAAAGATCTCAAAACCCACCCCGCTTTTAGCCGGTAGCCCCATCATGGCTAAATCGAGGCGAGTTTCCTGGGTTTGGCCGACCGGGGTCTCGATAGCCGTCCCGCCAGCGGCTAAGCGGTAAGGTTGGTTTCGCTTTTTTAGTTCGCTGGTGATGGCCCCGGCGTCCTCCGGGCTTAGATCGCTATACAAAACCTCATAAGAGGTCGTGTTGTTGGACATTAAAAAATAAACAAAAGCCCCGGTGGCTAAAAGGAGAGCTAATCCCCCAACTATTAGCTTGGAAGGGCTGGTGTTAGCGATCCTCTCGCGGCCCCAGCTGATTCGATCCGATAAATTAAAAGCCATGCTCGCCTCCTCGCCCCCACTAAACTACGGGTCCGCTAGGAAGAATAGCAAGAACTAGGCCATATTTTTCGAGGCCAGCTTTCTTTAGGCCCCTAGGTTTTAGGCCCTTAGGTTTTTAGGCCCCATGACAGTTCTTATACTTTTTGCCCGAGCCGCAAGGGCACGGGTCGTTCCGGCCAACCTTGGCCTTATCCCGCCTTTCTGGCTGGGTTTTCCCGTCCTCCTCCTCGTCCCCTCCCCGGGAAAAGGTCATCTTCTTGGGGGACCGAATAAGGGGCGTTTCCGGCGGCGGGCCCACTTCCGGGGTGAAGCGGATCCGGGTTAACTGGCCGACCGTGGCCGACCGGACCCTTTCCACCATCTCCTGGAACATCTCGAAACCCTCTTTTTGGTATTCCCGTAAAGGATCCCTTTGGCCATACCCCCTTAAACCAATACCCTCTTTTAAGCGGTCCATGGACAAAAGATGGTCTTTCCACTGAAAATCGAGGTTATTGAGCATGATTAAGCGGGTGATCTCTTGGGCTCGATCGGGCGGTAAGACGGCTTGGTTGGCTTGGATTAAGCTTTGGGCCTTATTAAAGAGAAGATCCATCAAGGGCTCGCCCTCTAAATCCCCGACCTCCTCTTCGGTTAAGCGCAGACCAAGTTTAGAGAGGCTATCGGCTATAAGGCCGGGGTAATCGACCCCATCCCGGGAATCCGTCCGCTCTTGGACGATGACCTGACATTCCTCGTCCAAGAGCTGCCAAGCCTCCTCCTGGGAGTCGGGCGCGGAGAGTAACCTTCGTCTTTGGCCGTAAACCACCTCCCTTTGGCGGTTCATGACGTTATCGTACTCCAAAAGGTGCTTTCTAATATCGAAGTTCCGGCTTTCCACCTGCTTTTGGGCCCCCTCAATGCCCCGGGAGATCAAAGCCGACTCCACGGGGACCCCTTCGCCCATGCCGATGCGCCCTAAGATGCCCTTAAACCGATCCCCGCCAAAGATCCGCAGTAAATCGTCCTCCAAGGACAGGTAAAAGCGCGACTCCCCGGGGTCCCCTTGCCGCCCGGACCGACCGCGTAGCTGGTTATCGATACGCCTAGACTCATGCCGCTCGGTCCCTAAGATAAAGAGCCCGCCCAAAGCCGGCACCCCGGGGCCTAAGACAATGTCCGTCCCCCGGCCAGCCATGTTGGTGGAAATGGTCACCGTGTAAGGTTGACCGGCTTGGGAGACGATTAAAGCCTCTTGCTCATGGTGCTTGGCGTTTAAGACCTGATGGGGCACGCCCTTCTTTTTTAGTAAGCTCGAGACCATCTCGGAGTTGTTAATGGAAATGGTGCCCACTAAAACCGGTTGGCCCTTGGCGTACAAAGCCTCAATCTCTTGAACCACGGCCTCATACTTTTCCCGGGCCGTCCGGTAGATAACATCGGGAAAGTCGCGGCGGATCATGGTCCGGTGGGTGGGGATGACCACCACCTCAAGGTTATAGATCTTATGAAGCTCGGCGGCTTCGGTGTCAGCGGTGCCGGTCATGCCAGCTAGCTTTTCGTACATCCGGAAGTAGTTCTGAAAGGTGATGGAGGCTAAGGTCTGGTTTTCGTTCTGGATCTTGACCTTTTCTTTGGCCTCCAAAGCTTGATGGAGCCCATCCGAGTAGCGCCGACCTGGCATTAAACGACCGGTGAACTCATCAACGATGATGACCTGGCCGTCTTTAACGATGTAGTCCTTATCCCGCTCGAACAAGGTGTGGGCTTTGAGCGACTGGCTGACCAGATGGAGGATATCCAGGTTAACGGGGTCGTATAGGTTAGTGACCCCTAAGGCGGCTTCGGCTTTGGCCACGCCCTCCTCGGTTAGGTTGGAGGTCCGGGCTTTTTCGTCCAAAGCGTAGTCCACCTCTTTTTTCAGCTTGGGAATGACCCGGTCAGCCCGAATGTACTGATCCGTGGAGTCCTCGGAGGGCCCGGAGATGATCAAAGGGGTCCGAGCCTCGTCAATCAAGATGGAGTCCACCTCATCGACAATGGCGTAATGGAACTCCCTTTGGACAAATTCCCCGGCCGCGAACTTCATGTTGTCTCTAAGGTAGTCAAAGCCAAACTCGTTATTGGTCCCGTAGGTGATGTCCCGACCGTAGGCCTCCCGCCGCTCCTCGTCGGACAAACCATGGACCACCACGCCCACGGTTAAGCCTAAAAAATTATAGATCTGGCCCATCCACTCCGAGTCCCGGCGAGCCAAGTAATCGTTGACCGTGACCACGTGGACCCCGCGACCGGTTAGGCCGTTTAAGTAGACCGGTAAGGTGGCGGCTAAAGTCTTGCCCTCGCCGGTTTTCATCTCGGCGACCTGGCCATCGTGGAGAGCTAGCCCCCCCATGAGCTGGACGTCAAAGTGACGCTGGCCTAAAACCCGAGCCCCCGCCTCCCGGACCACGGCGAAGGCTTCCGCGGTTAGATCGGCCAAAGGCTCGCCATTAGCCAACCTTTCTTTAAACCGGGCCGTGGACCCGGCTAACTCCGCGTCCGAAAGCTTCCGGACGCCCGGTTCCAGTTGGTTAATGGCGTCCACCCGGTAACTTAACTTTTTAATGACCCGATCGTTGGCGCTACCAAATATTTTTCTAAAAAAACTTTTCATTTAACTTCCACCTCTAACCTATAGATTAGAGGATAATGGTATCTAAAGTAAGAAAAATTAGGTAAATTTAGGTTTAAAACCTAATCTTTAACCTGGCCCTTAGCCTCCCAGGTTAAGGGTTTTTATTAAACTTTTTATCAAAAATTGGGAAAAAATCAAACGAATTCGTTTTGGAAGAGAATGAACCCGTTTATGACTTCGCTAAAATAGCGCTTATTAAAAAGATAAGCGAGGGGCTTAAGTTAGCCGAAAGCTTGCCTTAAGCCTTAAGGCTATTTTAGCGTTTAGCGGGGTTTTAGGCCATTAGGAGGGCTCTTTAGCGAAATCTTTGTTGGGCGGCGAGCCCCGTAAGGCTCGGCCCCCAGCGGCCTCTTTCAGTAAGCTTTGGGCCGAGGGCACAAAAAACAAGGGATCCACCGGAACCCCGCCTAAGATGGTCTCATAGTGGAGGTGCGGCCCAGTGGAGCGGCCAGTGGAGCCGACTTTGGCCATGGGTTGGCCTCTTAGGACGCTCTGGCCCGGGGTGACTAAGCTTTCCGAAAGGTGGGCGTAGCGGGTGGATAACCCAAAGCCATGGTCAATGGTCACCATCAGGCCGTAACCGCTCTTGGACCAATCCGAGGACAGAACCACCCCATCCGCTGGGGCGTAGATAATGGTGCCCGTGGGGGCCGAGAGATCTAAGCCCTGATGGAAATCCGAGCCCCCGCCAAAGGGCGAGTTGCGGTAACCAAAGGTGGAGGTGATCCGAAAATCGGTCATGGGTAGGCTATACGGGGTCACGGCCAGAAGGCTTAAAGAGCCCTCTAGGACCGCGGAAAGCTCGCTAATGGCTAAATCAATGGCCGCGGCGCTCTCCTCTAAGCGATCCATATCCTGGTGCAAGCCCTTAATAACTTCCACCGGGTTGGGCGGGGGGAACTCGCCAATGGTTGGGTCTTGACCGCCCTGGCCGTTTAGGCCGCCCCAGGTCCAAGCCACCGAGCTGGTTAAAACCGGCCAGACCACGCTCAATTCCGCCGTATCCGGTAAACCCAGTTGGAGGTTAACTTCCCGGGAGATAAGCTTTAAAGAATCCTCATAAACCTTTAAAGAGGCTAATTTCCGATCCAGATCGCCTAGTCTCTCTCCAAAGGCTTCTATTTGACGGTCTTTTTGAGCTTGTTCGCTCTTTAATATCTCTAGATCTAAACCTTGATCCCGAAAGGAACTCATGGCCCGATAAGCGTAAACCGAGTAAACCGTTAAAGCCCCAAACACTAGAACCAGGACAAACACCGCCATTTTCAGCCACCAAGTTGAGGCGCTGAAAGTTCGAATGGTGGGGGCCGCCCGCCCCTCCTCGCTCATAAGGCAAATTTTATATCTTTTAGCCATTTTTATATAAACAATTATTTCCTAATAGACGGTCAAAGGGGTTGTCACTCCTCACGCTACGGAGTCGCTATTATCCCGATTCTAATTTTTTTATCATATTTAGAGCCGAGGGGCAATTAATAAATCGCCCAGAGGTCAAAGCTATTGTTGGCTAATAGCCTAAAGCCTAAGGCTAATAAACCGCGATATTTTTGGGGGTTAAAACCAATTCGAGCTATCTTTGCTACTTTAGATTTAAATAAATGTGTCTATTTGTGGATCGTTAGGTTGATAACCGCCTGGGCTGGGGATTGGCCTGGGGCGCCCTAGTCTTGGCTCTACTCCAAGTGGCCCTTAGGCGGCTAAATCAGATGATATGAGTATTATAGGGATAAAAAACAATCCAGTTTCTAGAGGAAAAAGATATTACATTTTAGCTAAGCGTTTTAAAGCTCTTAGCGGACTGCCTGGAGAAGGTGTCAGC
Organism: Deltaproteobacteria bacterium; assembly: GCA_031273455.1. Classification (GTDB taxonomy): domain Bacteria; phylum Desulfobacterota; class Desulfarculia; order Adiutricales; family Adiutricaceae; genus JAIROO01. Next base: position 26,334 of record JAISRZ010000004.1, read on the forward strand.
TGGATTTTTTAACTCTTATGTAGTTAATTTGTATCTTTCATCATTTTTTCTAGCTCTTCTCTATTAATTCTTGCTGTTTTTCTAAGCGAGGATAATTAGCCTACTAAGGCCTTAAGATTTAGGTTTCGGAACTACGCCTAACCCGATTTCCAGGGAGTCATAAACCACCCGGCCCCAGTGGTGAAGGCGCCCTGGGGAGATGACTAAAGGAATGGGGTTCCCTTTAGCCTCCCCCATAAACGGTCGCCAAGCGCTGACCACCAGTTCCGAGCAGTAATAACTGTCGCTTAAGCCAAAACCCAATAACCCGGAGTAATCGTAGGGTTTACCCAGGGTGGACCTGGCTTTGGCCACGGCTAAAGGCCGGGTTTCCGGGGTGGCCCACATCGGTTTAACGACCCAGATCCGCGAGGCCTTACCCAAGTACTCAGCTAAAGGAGTGGCGTGGACCCCGTGGCTATCGGCCTCAATCACCACGTCATTTTCCGCGTCATAGATGGAAGCGTGGGAAAAAGGCATGTTCGTGACCGCCCCAATAAAGTTATCTGGCCCAGTGACGCCTCTTATTAGAATCCAGTCCCCGTTTTCAATAACCTTTCTAACCGGGCCTAAGGCGCTAGCCACGGGCTGAGTTTCTTGGTGGATGGGCTGGACCGCGCAGCCGGTCGCGAGCGTGAGGTTCGCGAAAACGAGAACCCACAAGACCTTTAGGACGCGTTTGGTTAAGCCTAGATTCTTAGCCATGGAAGATATCCTTTCCCGGGGATATTATCGGGGACGCTCCAAATCTTAGGCTTTTAGCGCCCTTTTGACAACCAAATTAAGGCTCTAAGCCGGTGGCGGCTAAAACCCCTTTTGGTGAACGCCGTGGTCCCAGCGCCCAAGCTTAAGGACACCGGGCTAAGATCCTCTTGGTCTTAATAATCGCTCCTGACCGTGGTCATATGGCCCTTAGGCTCCACGGCGGCTAAAGCCTCTGGTACGTAGATGACTCCCCTTCTTTAGGCGTGGTCGATCTTTTAGGCCGACAAACCGCGGAAAACTTGGATACTCTAAGGGGTTATCGCCCTTAATGACTTCTTAAAACCGTCATTCGCTTCCGCTTCAATCTATGATGGGCTTGTTAGGAAGTTACCCCCATTTTTGGGCTGGAGTTATCGGACTATGGAGCTATTTTCCAAACTTTCGCCAACTAAATTAGGCCCCATGAGTCCGCAGGGGGGCGATAATTTTTACCGCTCCTCGGATCCGCTAAAAGGGCCTTATTTTTGACTTAAGCGTCCATCTAAGACCAAAACCGAGCTTTTGGGCGACAACCCGCGTAACAGTATAGACCTTCCAGCGAAAAGCCATAGGGATCGCCAGATTATTTCTCATTGCGCTTCCAAGCCGAGTGTTCCCCCAGGGCGTTTAGGCGATAGGGTGGCCGTTCATTCGATATTTTATATTGCGGCGATGACAAAAATGGATTAGTATTAAATACTCTTATTGGAACCCATAATGGCTACAGCTAATTGGTAAATTTACGCTTATCCTTGGGAGGTAACTAAACCCATGAGTCAAACCATCGTCAAGACTTTTAACGCTGTTGGCCCAGGCGTCGCTGAAGAACACTACCTGCTGCCGGTATTGGAACGTCAACCGATGATAGAAGAGATGATTGAGGGGAAATATTATTTCACTCTTCGCGCGCCTAGGCGGTCTGGCAAGACCACCCTGATTTCTCGGATTGCCCCGAGTGTGGCGGCAAATTGGTCCCCTCTAAGGACAGGGACCACCACTTTGAGCGGATCGAATTAGTTGATAACCCTCTGGTCCAGAAAAAGTATACTATTAAAGCCTATCGGTGTCCTATTTGCGGTAAAAACCATTATGGCCACGAACCAGCTACATTGGCTACACAAAAAGATTTAATTCCTGGCCCCTTTTTTTACAGTCAAGATTCCGTAGATTCCTTAGATTGCTAGCCGAAATTATTCCACCAGTCAATCTGGCCAATTCCTCTCTGGAGAATACCGGAGGCAGTACTCTTTCTAATTTCTCTAAAATATAATTTTTATTAATATCCTTATATTACTCTATGCGATTTAATGTATTAAATATAATACAATTTTTTTTCTGATTTTTATTTTTTATACGCTTTTATTATTGTTATTTAAGTTATTAAATTGTCATATGATATTAATAATTTTTAATTAACATTTACGGTACCTTTCCGGCGGAAATGGAACCATTCTA